>NZ_RCOD01000088.1:0-58288 GCF_004307505.1 Pseudomonas sp. Sample_11 | reverse complement strand
CATGAGATGTGAGGTAGGTATGGTCCGGAACACAATCACCCCAGTGCAGATCGCCAGGGCATTGCGTGCAGCCAGGGAGCGGCACTGATGTCCAGTCTTGCAGATGCCAACGTGCAGTCCGATCTGGACATCGCCCCGCTGTTGTTGCCCGCGCAAGTACTGCGCAACGACGCTCAAGCGATCAAGGCCGCCCACGAGCTGGCGCAAGCCGCCCGTGTGCAGGCGGCCAAACGCGACCGGCAGCGCAAGTTGCCGTGGTCGGAAATTGAACAGTTCACCCGCAGCGGTCTGGGCAGCATTGCCATCCCGCGTGAGTACGGTGGCCCGCAGGTTTCCTTCGTCACGCTGGCCGAAGTATTCGCGATCATTTCTGCCGCCGACCCGGCGCTCGGGCAGATCCCGCAGAACCAGTTCGGCATCATCCATCTGCTGCTCGGCACCGCTACCGAAGCGCAGAAAAAGCAGCTGTTCCAGAGTGTTCTGGAAGGCTGGCGCATCGGCAATGCCGGCCCGGAACGTGGCACCAAAAACACCCTGGAACTGAAGGCGCGAATCAGCGCCGACGGCGACGATTACGTAATCAACGGCCAGAAGTTCTACTCCACCGGCGCGCTGTTTGCGCATTGGGTCGCGGTGAAAGCGCTCAACGATGACGGTAAACAGGTGCTGGCCTTCGTCCGTCGCGGCACGCCGGGTCTGCGCATCGTCGATGACTGGTCGGGCTTCGGCCAGCGCACCACGGCGAGCGGCACGATTCTGCTGAACAACGTGCGCGTCGAGTCGAGCCTGGTCATCGACAACTGGAAGATCAACGACAAGCCGAACACCCAGGGCGCAGTGTCGCAGCTGATTCAAGCAGCCATTGACGCCGGCATCGCCCGTGGCGCCATCGACGACGCCCTCGACTTCGTCAAAACCCGCGCACGGCCATGGATCGACGCCAAGGTCGAGCGCGCCAGCGATGACCTCTACGTGATCGCCGATATCGGCAAACTGAAAATCGAACTGCACGCCGCCGAAGCGCTGCTGCGCAAGGCCGGCAAAGTGCTCGATGAAGTCCACGCCGCGGCGCTGACTGCCGAATCCGCCGCACGCGCTTCGATCGCCGTGGCCGAAGCAAAAGTGCTGACCACCGAGATTTCGCTGCTGGCCAGCGAAAAGCTCTTCGAACTGGCCGGCAGCCGCGCGACCCTCGCCGAATTCAATCTGGATCGCCACTGGCGCAACGCCCGCGTGCACACCCTGCACGACCCGGTGCGCTGGAAATATCACGCGGTCGGCGCCTATCGCCTGAACGGCACTTTGCCGGCTCGCCATTCCTGGATCTGAGACGACCAGTCATCTGGAGAACCCCCTATGACGCTTTCCCATCACGTCGCGCTCATCACCAGCGATGAGCAAGCCCTGATCGTCGCCAGCGACCTGGCCGAAGATTTCAAACGCGACAGCGCCCTGCGCGACCGCGAACGCCGCCTGCCATTGGCCGAGCTGGAAGTGTTTTCCCGCTCCGGCCTGTGGGGCATCAGCGTGCCGAAAGAATATGGCGGCGCGGGCGTATCCAACATCACCCTGGCCAAAGTCATCGCACTCATCGCTCAGGCCGACGGTTCGCTCGGGCAGATTCCGCAGAACCATTTCTACGCACTGGAAGTGCTGCGCGTGAATGGCAGCGATGAACAGAAACAGCGCCTGTACGCCGAGGTCCTCGCCGGCCAGCGCTTTGGCAATGCCTTGGCAGAACTGGGCACCAGAACCGCTCACGACCGCGTCACCCGTCTCACCCGCGATGGTGATGGTTATCGCATCAACGGTCGCAAGTTCTACTCGACCGGGGCGATTTACGCGCAGCGCATTCCGACGTCGGTGGTCGATGAAAACGGCGTACAGCAACTGGCCTTCGTCCCGCGCGAGAGCAAGGGCCTGACGGTAATCGACGACTGGAGCGGCTTCGGCCAGCGCACCACTGGCAGCGGCTCGGTAGTGTTCGAAGATGTGTATGTAGCGGCGGAAGACGTGCTGCCGTTCCAGAGCGCTTTCGAGCGCCCGACCACGGTCGGCCCGCTGGCGCAGATTCTCCACGCCGCCATCGACACCGGCATTGCCCGCGCTGCTTACGAAGACGCCTTGCATTTCGTGCGCAGCAAGACCCGTCCGTGGATCGATTCCGGCAACGACACGGCCACCGAAGATCCGCTGACATTGAAGAGCTTCGGCCACTTGAGCATTCGGCTGCACGCCACGGAAGCCTTGCTCGAACGTGCCGGCGAAATCCTCGATGCCGCGCAAGCCGACACCAACGCCGAAACCGTCGCCGCCGCCTCGATCGCAGTCGCCGAAGCGCGGGCGATCAGCACGGAAATTTCCCTCGCCGCTGGCAGCACCCTGTTCGAACTGGCCGGCAGCCAGGCGACGCTGAGTGAACACGGCCTCGACCGGCACTGGCGCAACGCGCGCGTGCACACCCTGCACGACCCGGTGCGCTGGAAATATCACGCCGTGGGCAATTACTACCTCAACGATGAAAACCCTCCGCTGCGAGGGACGATCTGATGACTGCTGCGAAAAAGAAGATTCTGCTCAACGCGTTCAACATGAACTGCATCGGCCACATCAATCACGGCCTGTGGACGCACCCGCGCGACACCTCGACCCGCTACAACACGATCGAGTACTGGACCGAACTGGCGCAGTTGCTTGAGCGTGGATTGTTCGATGGCTTGTTCATTGCTGACATCGTCGGCGTCTACGACGTCTACCAGAACTCGGTGGACGTCACGCTGAAAGAGTCGATCCAGTTGCCGGTCAACGATCCGCTGCTGCTGGTTTCAGCGATGGCCGCCGTCACCAGAAACCTCGGCTTTGGCCTCACCGCCAATCTCACTTACGAGCCGCCGTATCTGTTCGCCCGACGCATGTCGACGCTCGATCATTTGAGTCGCGGCCGGGTCGGCTGGAACATCGTCACCGGTTACCTGGACAGCGCCGCCAAAGCCATGGGTCTCAGCGAGCAGGTCGAACATGACCGCCGCTACGACCAGGCCGAAGAATATCTGCAGGTCTTGTACAAGCTCTGGGAAGGCAGCTGGGAGAACGGCGCGGTGCGCAACGATCGCGAGCAGCGCATCTACGCCAACCCGGACAAAGTGCACAAGGTCGAGCACCAGGGCGAGTTCTATCAGGTCGCGGGTTATCACCTCTGCGAGCCGTCACCGCAGCGCACGCCGGTGCTGTTTCAGGCCGGCAGCTCCGACCGCGGCTTGCTCTTCGCCGGGCGTCATGCCGAGTGCGTATTCATCAGCGGCCAGAACAAAGCATCGACCAAAGTGCAGGTCGACAAGGTCCGCGCCAGCGCCGTCGAAGCCGGACGCAATCCTCAGGATATCAAGGTGTTCATGGGCCTCAATGTGATCGTCGGCGCCACCGCAGAAGCAGCGTGGGCCAAGCATGCCGAATACCTGAGCTATGCCAGCGCCGAGGCCGGCGTGGCGCATTTTTCCGCGTCTACCGGCATCGACTTTGCCCAGTACGAAATCGACGAACCGATCCAGTACGTGAAGAGCAATGCGATTCAGTCGGCGACGAAAAACCTGCAGAACAATGACTGGACCCGGCGCAAATTGCTCGACCAGCACGCCCTCGGCGGCCGTTACATCACCGTGGTCGGCTCGCCCGAGCAAGTGGCGGATGAACTCGAATCGTGGATCGCCGAAACCGGTCTGGACGGCTTCAACCTGACCCGCATCGTCACCCCGGAAAGCTATGTCGACTTCATCGAACTGGTGATTCCCGAGTTGCAGCGGCGCGGCTCGTACAAGACTGCGTATGACAGCGGGACCTTGCGCGAGAAATTGTTTCACGGTGAGGCGCAGTTGCCTGAGCAACACAGCGGATCTTCGTACCGGCATTAAAAGCTTCGCGAGCAGGCTCGCTCCCACATTTGAAATGCGTGCCTCTGTGGGAGCGAGCCTGCTCGCGAAGAGGCCCTCCCCGGCACAACAAATTCATGCACTGACTGGAAAAACCACCATGACCAAAAAAACCCTGTCCCACCCAGTCAAAGCACTGGCCTTGGCCTTCGGCCTGTTCAGCTCGGCTATCTTCGCCGCCGACGCCCCGTTGAAAATCGGTACCACCGCCGCTTTCGCCATTCCGCTGGAAGCCGCCGTCGAGGAAGCTTCCAAACAAGGCCTGAAAGTCGAGCTGGTGGAATTCACCGACTGGATCGCGCCCAACGTCAGCCTCGCCGCTGGCGACATTGATGTGAATTATTTCCAGCACATTCCGTTTCTGGAGAATGCCAAAGCCGCGTCCGGTTTCGATCTGGTGCCGTTCGCACCCGGGATCATCAACAACGTCGGTCTGTATTCGAAGAAATACAAAAGCTTCGATGAACTGCCCGAAGGTGCCAGCGTCGCCATCGCCAACGACCCGATCAACAGCGGTCGCGGTCTGCAATTGCTCGCCAAGGCCGGGTTGATCACCCTGAAACCGGGCGTCGGTTACAAGGCCACCGAGGACGACATCGTCGCCAATCCGAATAAGATCAGGATCCTTCAGGTCGAAGCCGTGCAGCTGGTGCGCGCGTACGACGACGCCGACCTGGTCCAGGGCTACCCGGCCTATATCCGACTGGCGAAGACCTTCGATGCCGGCTCGGCGCTGCTGTTCGACGGTCTCGATCACAAGGAATACGTGATCCAGTTCGTCATCCAGCCGAAGAGCAAAACCGACCCGCGCCTGATCAAGTTCGTCGACATCTATCAGCATTCGCCGGCCGTTCGCGCGGCGCTGGACAAGGCCCACGGCAAGCTCTATCAGGCCGGTTGGGAAAGCTGAACATGACCGCGGCGATCCAACGGCGACTGGAGCTTCCAGAGCCACACAATGCTGAAAAAACCGAGCTGCACCCCGAGTTGAATCGCGCCCACGTACGCTTTATCGGCGTGGGCAAAACCTACAACGGCCGGCAAGGTCCGGTCGCGGCTTTGCAGGGCATCGACCTGGCGATTCAACGCGGCGAAGTGTTCGGCATCATCGGCCGCAGCGGCGCCGGCAAGTCGTCGCTGATCCGCACGATCAATCGCCTGGAGCAGCCAACGTCGGGGCGGGTGCTGATCGATCAGGTGGATATCGGCGAGTTCGATGAAGACCGCCTCGTCGCCCTGCGCCGGCGCATCGGCATGATCTTCCAGCACTTCAATCTGATGTCGGCCAAGACCGTCTGGCAGAACGTCGAGTTGCCGCTGAAAGTCGCCGGCGTGCCGAAGGAGCAGCGCGACAACAAGGTTCGCGAACTGCTCGAACTGGTCGGCCTGCACAGCAAGCACAAGGCCTATCCGGCGCAACTCTCAGGCGGGCAGAAACAGCGTGTCGGCATCGCCCGCGCGCTGGTGCATGACCCGGACATTCTGCTCTGCGATGAGGCGACATCGGCGCTGGATCCGGAAACCACGCAGTCGATCCTCGGCCTGCTGCGCGAGATCAACAAACGCCTCGGCCTGACCATTGTGCTGATCACTCACGAGATGGCAGTGATCCGCGAGATCTGCGATCGCGTTGTCGTGCTCGAGCACGGTCATGTGGTCGAAAAAGGCCCGGTATGGCAAGTGTTCGGCAATCCGCAACACGCAGTCAGCCAGACCTTGCTCGCGCCGCTGCAACACGCCTTGCCGGAAGAATTGCAAAGCCGTTTGCAGGCGGCATCCACGGCTTCTGATGCAGCGGTGGTGTTGCGTTTGCAGTTCAACGGCAGTGCCGCTGATGAGCCGGATCTGGCCGCGTTGTTCGCGGCATTGGGTGGCCGAGTGAAGCTGCTTCAGGGCGGCGTGGAACGGATTCAGGGTCACGCGCTGGGGCAGCTGTTGCTGGCCGTCAGCGGCTCGGCGTACAGCGCCGAGCAATTGCGCGAGCGCGCCGGGCAGTGGGCGCAACGAGTGGAGGTATTGGGCTATGTGGTTTGATCGCTTGCTGCAGGGTTTTATCGACACCTTCCTGATGGTCGGCGTGTCGTCGCTGATCGCGCTGCTGGCGGGGATTCCCATGGCGGTGATTCTGGTCACCAGTGACAAGGGCGGGATCTATGAGGCGCCGCTGTTGAACCGTGCGCTGGGCGCCTTCGTCAATCTGTTCCGCTCGATCCCGTTCCTGATTCTGATGGTCGCGCTGATTCCATTCACCCGCCTGATCGTCGGCACTACCTATGGCGTGTGGGCCGCTGTGGTGCCGCTGACAATCGCGGCAACGCCGTTCTTCGCACGGATTGCCGAAGTGAGTCTGCGTGAGGTCGATCATGGCCTGATCGAAGCCGCGCAGGCCATGGGTTGCCGGCGCTGGCACATCGTCTGGCATGTGCTGCTGCCCGAGGCGCTGCCGGGGATTGTCGGGGGGTTCACCATCACCCTGGTGACGATGATCAATTCGTCGGCCATGGCTGGGGCAATTGGTGCTGGGGGGCTGGGGGATATCGCTTACCGCTACGGCTATCAGCGCTTCGACAGCCAGATCATGTTGACGGTGATCGTCTTGCTGGTGGCGCTGGTGGCGGTGATTCAGTTGGGTGGCGACAGGCTGGCGCGAGGACTGAATAAGCGCTAAGGTCGATGGCGGCAGGTGGCCATCAACCAGGCCCATGTGATCGCAGTATTTTGGGCAACGCCCTTCGCAAAAATCAGATGCTTCCTACACCACTTTTGTCGTTTCGCCAGCCCGAAGCACGCGGGTTTGCAGGACGATTCCTAGAATAATTTGCCCGCTTGTACCCGAAATATCCTGTAGCTAATCTCCGGTCGTCACTGTTTTGCGGTGACTGGATTCAGTTGTCCGGCCGGCAACTGATCCGCGTGCAGCCGCCGTCCTGCTCGTTTAGTCGCGAAATGGTTGGCTCCCACTTGAAGTCAGGAGTTTACCCATGGAAAAGAAACTTGCCGATCCGCCACTCAGCCTTACCTCAAGCAAGCGGTTCACCGAGGATTTGCTCAAGGATCGCTCTGCACTGTGCCGCGCCGTCGACTCACATCTGGCCGGCAATCAGGTCACGTTGGCTGGACAGAAACGCGTCTACAGCATCAGCGAAGATGTGACGCTGGAGGACGCCCAACTGTATGTTGCCGATCTGCTGCGCTGCGCTTCGGTGACCGTCCATCAATGCGGTGACCAGCTCGGGGGCGCGGATCGAGCCATGGTGTTCTCGGTCTGGCATCTGCTGGAAATGGCCAAGGCGATGATGGACCGCTCGATCGATTGTCTGGGAGCGAAGCAGCACTGAAGCCTGGCACCCATTGCCGCCTGCACTGGCCCCAGCGCAGGCGGCGTTTTTTTGCCGGTGAAAAAGCTTATAGTCCGCCCTCACACCGCCAATACAGCGCCGATCATGAAGCAAACCCCCAGCGACCTCGAACAGATCACCGCCACTACCCTCGGTCACTACAACTCGGTGGCTGAGGATTTCCGCGAAGGCACGCGCGACCACGATGTCAGCCAGAACATCGAGGCCTTGCTGCGCCACATTCACGGTGAAGCACCTTTCACGATTCTCGATTTTGGCTGCGGTCCGGGCCGGGATTTGCAAACCTTCACGCGCATGGGCCACGTCGCGATCGGCCTTGATGGCTCACAGGAATTCGCGCGCATGGCCCGCCAGGACAGCGGTTGCGAAGTCTGGCAGCAGGACTTTCTCAAGCTTGATCTGCCGGCCGAGCGCTTCGACGGCATCTTCGCCAATGCCGTGCTGTTTCATGTGCCGTTGCAGGTGTTGCCGCAAGTGCTACGGCAACTGCACGGCACCTTGAAACCGGGTGGCGTGCTGTTCAGTTCCAATCCGCGTGGCGACAACCAAGAGGGCTGGAACGGGCCGCGCTATGGCTCGTATCACGATCTCGAGGCCTGGCGCGGCTTGCTGACGGCGGCGGGGTTTGTCGAGCTGGAGCATTACTACCGGCCAGCGGGGTTGCCGCGCGAACAGCAGCCGTGGCTGGCGAGCGTGTGGCGCAAAGTCTGAATCAGGGCGCCGCTTGTACCTGATACTGGCTGTCGCTGCCGTCCGCTAACAGTGCAGTCATGCTGTGTCCCGGTAACGTCCGGCCCTGCCAATTGCGTGGAGCGGCGTCGAAATTGGCCAGCAGTCGCGTGCCGTCGGCAAACGTCGTCTGCTGGACCAGGCGATCCTCGCTCAACCAGTCAAAAGCGGTCAGCGCTTGCGTCGCCAGACGTTCGTGCAGCGGACGAAAGAATCGATCCTGACGCACGATCAACGGCAAGCGCTGATCAAGGCTGGCCGCACTCAGGTGGTACAGCGGCGGTACGTTGTAGAGCAACTGCGTGAGCTCGTTTTCCACCCGCACGTCGCTCAGTTTCAGGTTATCGAACAACCAGTGATGACTGGTGATGACAGAGCCGTGGAACACCGCCTGATACAACGGTAAACGGCTGGCGGGGGCGAAATGAACGCGTCGGTAGTCAGCCTTCAACCGGGTCGGTTTGA
Source organism: Pseudomonas sp. Sample_11 (assembly GCF_004307505.1). NCBI lineage: Bacteria > Pseudomonadati > Pseudomonadota > Gammaproteobacteria > Pseudomonadales > Pseudomonadaceae > Pseudomonas > Pseudomonas sp. Sample_11. Next base: position 49,809 of record NZ_RCOD01000088.1, on the reverse strand, counting down.
AGAACACCGCTGGCTGCTCCGGTGGGTACCATTGGCCGACGAAAAAGTCCGCTGTGCCCGGCTGCTGCATGTCGCGATCGCCCCAACCGATCACTGGCGTCTGCATGCCATGTGCGAACAAGACCCCTTGAGCGGTGGCCGCATTGCCATCCTCGGAGCCGCTCGGCAGCTGCAACACTTCGCTGATCCAGCGCGATGCTCCGACGTTGCCCGCGGCATTCTGCGCCTGGGTCATCGGTGCGCCGGGACGATAACTGTCAAAGAGCATCCCAGCGGCATAGGCATCGAGAAACCAGCTGTTGAAGCCGGCAACCTTCTGGATTGCATCGATGCGCCGCTCAAGCAACGGTCGCACACATCGCGGATCGGTATAGTGACCGGACTGCTGAAACCCGCTTTTCAGCGCACCGTTTTGCTCCACGATCGCACACTCGGTATTGGCCCGATCGCCGAGGTGCGCGGTGGTCCAGTCCGGATTTTCGTCCTCGCGCAACGCGGTTTCGTAGGAGTCATAGGGGGCAATCAGATACCCCGCAGAGACGGCGGCGCGCACCGCCTCCGGGTGCCAGAGTCCACCTTCCCAGCCCTCGCCGAGCCCAAGCCATAAACGCGAAAGTCCAGCGCTCTGCAAGCGTTCAATGGTTCGCCGCGACAAGGTGCGCCCCCAGCGCGCAGGATCAGGCGCCAACGTATCCTTCAGAACAACGGCCAGCTGCACGCGCACCTCAGCGTACCCGTTGACCAGCGCCTGCATGTCCGGCACCGCACGCGCCTGCCAGGTTTTGCGCGCCTGAACGTTCAGCGCGCGATTGAGACTGCGCAGCATCACAGTCTGTTGATAGCGATTGAGTACGGTCTCGCTGGCGAGCAACCGCAGCGCTTCAGCATCCATTGCTGCCCGAAGTTCACTGACCAGCACACCCGAGCCGCGCAACCGGGCAATCAGCAGCGGCCAGTTGCGCACATCGTCAGGGCCGAGCAGGTCGTTGCCCCATAGATAGACATGCGCGGCGCCGATCAGCTTGGCGGCTTGCGGGGTCTTGATCAGCTTGTTCGCCAAGGTTTCATATTGATCGCTTTCAATGAGCCACTGCTTGTAGCGCTTGGCCCCGGCCAAGGGATCGACATCGCCGAGAAACAGGCTGAAGGTCAGCGGTTTTGAGGGTTCAAGCGATGTGAATCGATGCCGGGCCGACAGCCCCAGTGCATCACCATTGGTCTTGAAGCGCAGTTGGTTGTTGTAAGGATTGGTCAGCAGCCAGTGCAGGCTGAAATTCTCGTACTCCATCCCCCAAAGCGGCAGGCTCAAGTCCTGGGTGGTATCGAGCGCGCCCTGCGCGAGCAGGAACTTCTGCCACACCCGGTCACCGCGCGGCACGTAGCGCCCTTCGGCAAGCGGCCAGATCAGCGCCTGGCCCATTGCACTGGCGGGCTGATGAATAAACTCGATCTGCGAGGGCGAGTTAGCCGTAATCGAAAACGTCAGGTCACGCTGATTCAGGTCAACACTGAGCAACCAGCGCCCATCGTCCCATTGCCAATCGATGCGATTGCCGCGCCTGACCATGTCGCTGACCTTGTGCCGCAGCACACCGGCCGAGGCCTGCACCGGCGCAGCGCCGGCAGCTTCAACGCGCACCGCCAGCGTCGCAGGATCGACCTGCACCCGCCAAAGCTGGTTTTCCAGCAGCACTTCGGCCAGTACTGCCGGCGACAGGCTCAAGCCAGCGAGCAGCAACCATCCGCGTAACCAGCCGGAAACAGTCGACATGGCACGTCCCTCTTCGAATGAAGAAGGGACGTTAGCGCAGTCCGCTCACCCTGTAAGTCAGACCTTTCCCAAAGATCGCAGGGGCTAGCTCACTGCGCCGGCTTTTCATCCTTCTGCGGTTCGCGAATCTTGTACCAGGCCACATACAGCGCCGGCAGAAACAACAGCGTCAGCAGCGTCGCCACGACGATGCCGCCAATCATTGCGTAAGCCATCGGCCCCCAGAACACTTCGCGGGCGATCGGGATCATGCCCATGCTCGCTGCCGCTGCGGTCAGCAGGATCGGCCGGCGTCGGTGTTCGGTCGCTTCCACGACTGCATCCCACGGCGCATAGCCTTTCTGCTCGAACTCATCGATCTGCGTCACCAGAATCACCGAGTTGCGGATGATGATGCCGATCAGGGCGAGAATCCCGAGGATCGCCACGAAGCCCATCGGCGTGCCCGTCGGCACCAGCGCCAGGACCACACCAATCAACCCTAGCGGCGCGACACTGGCGACCAGGAACATCTTCTGCACGCTGTGTAACTGAATCATCAGGAACGTCGCCATGAGGAACAGCATCAGCGGCAGCACCTTGGCAATCGGCCCCTGGGCCTTGCCGCTTTCCTCGACCGTACCGCCGGTGGCGACCTTGTAGCCGACCGGCAGTTTGGATGCGAAAGCGTCAATCGACGGCTTGAGCAGTTTCACCAGATCGGTCGGCTGAATCTCGTCGCGCACCGAGGCCTTGATGGTGATGGTCGGCAAGCGGTCACGACGCCACACCAACGGCTGTTCCAGTTCATAGCGCACGGTGGCGAAGGCCAGCAGCGGAATCGAGGTGCCGCTCGGCGTGACGATCTGCAGGTTCTGCAGGGTCTCCGGCGTGCCGCGTTCGGAATCCACCGCGCGACCGACCACGTTGATCAGGTAGATATCGTCATCGACCTGGGTCAACGGCGAGCCGCTGACAATGCTGTTCATCAGGTTGGCGACGTCTTCGGACGACAGCCCCAGTTGCCGCGCCTTGTCCTGGGCGATGTCGATGCGCAGGACTTTGCCCGGCTCGTTCCAGTCATAAATGATCTCGCCGATGTGCGGGTTCTTGTCCAGTTCGGTGGCCAGGTCGATGGCGTGTTTGCGCACCTGATCGACATCTTTGCCGCTGACTCGATACTGAATCGGACGCCCCACCGGCGGGCCCATTTCCAGGGCCTGCACGTAGCTGCCGATGCCGACGAAGTCTTTGTGCAGCCGCTCACGCAAGCGCTGGCTGAGTGCCTCGCGGGCTTCGAAGTCCTTGCTGACGATCACCAGCTGCGCGTAGTACGGGTTCTGCAATTGCTGATCAAGGGGCAGGTAGAAACGGATCGCGCCCTGACCGATGTAAGTGCTCCAGCGCACGATGTCCGGGTCGCCCTTGAGCGTCGCTTCGAGCTTGTCCACCGCTTTGCGGGTTTCGTCGATCGAGGCGTTTTGCGGCAGGTTCAGGTCGACGAGAATTTCCGGGCGGTCGGAAGCGGGGAAGAACTGGTTCTGCACGAAACGCATGCAGAACACCGCCAGCACGAACAGCAGCACGGTGACGCCGATCGCCCACCAGCGATTACGCATGGCCCACAACAGACCGCCATTGAACGCCCGGCCAACGCGACCCGGCTCGGCATCGTGGGCCTTCACCTTGTCACTGAGAATGTGCACGCCGATCACTGGTGCGAAGAACACCGCGACCACCCACGAGACGATCATCGCCACGGCGATCACCGCGAACAGTGTGAAGGTATATTCACCCGCCGAACTGGCGTTGAGGCCGATGGGCACGAAACCGGCGACAGTCACCAGCGTACCGGTAAGCATCGGGAATGCCGTCGAGGTGTAGGCGAACGTCGCCGCCTGCTCCTTGCTCTCGCCCATTTCCAGGCGGGTGACCATCATCTCCACGGTGATCATCGCATCGTCCACCAGCAGGCCGAGGGCGATGATCAGCGCACCGAGGGAAATCCGCTGCATGGTGATGCCGCTGTATTCCATGAACACGAAGACCATGGCCAGCACCAGCGGAATCGAGCAGGCCACCACCAGACCGGCGCGCACGCCGAGGCTGATGAAACTCACCACGAGCACGATGATGACTGCTTCGAACAGTGCGCTGGTGAAACCGCCAACGGCCTCTTCCACCACCACCGCCTGATCGGAAACGGTGTGCACGCCGACGCCGACAGGCAAGTCAGCGGTGAGCTGGTCGATGCGCTCGTGCAGCGCCTTACCGAATTCCTGAACGTTGCCGCCCTTCTGCATGGCAATCGCCAGGCCGATCGCCGGTTTGCCGTCGAAGCGGAATTCCGGTGTCGCCGGATCGACGTAGCCACGGCTGATCTCGGCGATGTCGGCCAGACGATAGAAGCGATCGTTGAGTTTGAGATTGACCTCGGCCAGATCTTTCTCCGACTCGAACTGGCCCGAGGTGCGCACGGAGATCCGCTCCGGCCCCGCCTCGATCACCCCGGCCGGAGTCACTGCGTTCTGCGATTGCAGGCTCTGCACCACTTGGCGCTGGTCGATACCCAGTGCGGCGAGTTTGCGCGTGGAGAAGTTCAGGTAAATCGTTTCGTCCTGCTGGCCGACCATTTCGATCTTGCCCAGCCCCGGCACGCTGCGGATTTCGGCGCGCGCCTGTTCCACGTAATCGCGCAACTGACGCATGGTCAGGCCATCGGCGGTGAAGGCGTAGACCGAGCCGTACACGTCACCGAACTCATCGTTGAACCCCGGCCCCTGAATGCCCTGGGGAAACTGGCCGCGAATGTCGTCGATCTTCTTGCGCACCTGGTACCAGATTTGCGGGATGTCCTCAGCGCTGGTGGTGTCGCGCAGGTACACGTACACCGTCGATTCGCCGGGGCGGGTGTAGCTTTTCACGTAGTCGAGGGAATCGAGCTCTTCGAGTTTTTTCTCGATGCGGTCGGTGACCTGCTTGAGGGTTTCTTCCTGGGTCGCGCCCGGCCATTTGGTCTGGATCACCATGGTCTTGATGGTGAATGACGGGTCTTCTTCGCGGCCGAGATTGAAGTACGAAAACACCCCCATCAGCAGCCCGACGAACATCAGATACCACACGAAAGACTGGTGCTTGAGGGCCCATTCGGAGAGGTTGAAAGAGCCTTTCATTGACTGTCCTCGTCAAGTTTTACCGATTGTCCGGGTTTGAGACTGTTGACGCCGGCGCTGACCACGCGCTCGCCATTCTGCACGCCACCGGCCAGCACCACGCTGTTGTCGCCACGGCTGACCACGCTGACGTCGCGCGGGTTGACGGTTTTGTTTTGCGTGTCGATCACCCAGATGCGGGTTTTGCCGTCTGCTTCCTGCAACGCCGTCAGCGGCAGTTCGATGCGCGGCTTGATCGCCGAGCTGAGGGTCACGCTGATCGCGGTACCGAGGCGGAAACCGTCCGGCGTATCCGACAGGGTCAGGCGCGCGCGGCGGGTGCGCGTGGCGCTTTGTGCCTGGGGTTCGATCTCGCGGATGATCGCCGTGGTGTTGATGCTCGGGTCGAGCTGCGCAGCCACCGAGAACACCACGTCGCTGGGCAACTGATCGACCAGCGTATCGGGCAGATCGATCACCGCTTCCTTGATGTCCGGTTGCGCCAGCGTCACCACTTGTTGCCCGGCAGTTACCACTTGCCCGGCTTCGGCGTTCCACGCGGTGACCACAGCTTTGTGATCGGAGCGCAGCTCGGTGTAGCTCAACTGATCCTTGCTCTGGCTGACCGCCGCGCGTGCCTGATCAAGCGAGGCCTGAGTGGTTTTCAGATCGGTATTGGCGACGTCCAGTTGCGCCTGGGCACCGACGCCGCGATCAAACAGCGCTTGCTGACGACGTGCATTGGCCTGGGCGTTGATCAGCTGCGCCTGGATCCGCGCCAGATCGCCCTGGGCCGAGCGCAACTGGTTCTGCTGATCGGACGGATCAAGGGTGGCGAGCAAGGTGCCCTTCTGCACCTCGGCGCCGACATCGACGTTGCGGCTGGCGATGCGCCCACCGACGCGGAAACCGGTGTTGCTCTCATAACGCGCCTGAATGCTGCCGGCAAAGCGTCCGAGGCTTTCTTCGCTCAGCGCTTTGACCGTGACCGACAGCACCGGACGTACCGGTTCCGGCGGGGTTTCCTTTTCCGAGCAGGCGCCCAGCAGCAACGCCATGCACAACAGGCCGAGGCGCTTCATGGCTGCGCTCCCGGTTGCAGATCCTTGTAGGTGTTTTCGGCAATCTCGACTTTCATGCCGGGGTGCAGCAACTGGCCGCCGGCGACAATGACTTTCTCGCCGCCCTTGAGGCCTTCGCTGATGATCACTTTGCCGGTCAGGTAACGGCCGACCGTGACCGTGTGCAGTTGCGCTTCACCCTTGTCATCGACCAGCCATACCGCCGGGTCGCTGATGTTTTTCGTCAGCGCCGACCAGGGCAGTTCCACCGCCGATTTGCCGGTGCCCTTGGCGGTGGCACTGACCACCGAACCGAGCTGCATGCCCGGCGGCAGCTTGTCGAGGCTGACCTTGACCTGCACGGTGCCCGATTGCGCCGACACCGATGGCGTGATCTCACGCACGGTGCCGGTGGTTTTGATCTCGGGATTGTCGAGCAGGCTGACCACGATCGAGCGATCGGACGGCCGCTCGGCCAGCAGCGATTCGTAGACATTGAATACCGCGTCGCGGTCGCCATCGCGGGCGAGGCTGAAAATCGGCGCGGTGGCCTGCACTACCTGGCCGACTTCGGCCTGGCGCTCGGTGATCACCCCGGGTGCATCGGCGATCAGTGCGGTGTAGCTGAGCTGGTCCTTGGCGTTGGCCAGTTGCGCTTGCGCCGCGCTCAATGCGCTCTGACTGCTGCGCAGCGCGGCTTGTGCCGAATCGTATTCGCTCTGGCTGGTGTAGCCCTTGGGCAGGAGTTTTTGCTGACGCACGAAAGCGGCTGCCGCTTGCTTCACGCGGGCCTGTTCGGCGACGACTTGGGCCTGAGCAGAATCGACGTTGGTCTGCAGATCCTTCGGATCGAGTTTGGCCAGCACCTGTTTGGCGGTGACGCGGTCGCCGACATCGACCATGCGCTGGATGATTTTGCCGCCGACGCGAAATGACAGCTGGGTCTGCACCCGCGCCTGCACATCACCGGTAAGGGTCACCGCGGCGGCGTAGTTGGCCGGTTCGACCTCTTGCACAAAGACCCGTGGCAAGTATTCCTCAGCAGGCTTCTTGTCGCCGCAAGCGGTGAGCAACGCCATGGCGCTCACGGCCATCAGCACTTTCAATCCGGGACCCGCCATGCACACTCCTTGGCCTTAAATGCTGCTGTCGAGACGATACGACTTCAGAGCTTAGAACAGGGTTCCACGGTTGCGGACGCCAACACCAGATTTATCTCATTAAAGGTATGCTCCCCGCGTATCGCAGTGACCCGGAGAAGGATTTCATGCTCAACACCCTGGCCGTGGCCAATTACCGCTCGATCAACAAACTGGTGATTCCGCTCGGGCGCCTGAACCTGATTACCGGGCCCAACGGCAGCGGCAAGTCCAACCTCTATCGCGCCTTGCGCCTGCTGGCGGAAACCGCCCAGGGCGGCGTGGTCAACGCGCTGGCGCGCGAAGGCGGGCTGGACTCGACGTTCTGGGCCGGACCGGAAACCATCAGTCGACGCATGCGCAACGGTGAAGTGGCCATCGAGCCGACGGTGCGCCACGGCGCCAAGCGCTTGCGACTGGGATTCGCCGGCGAGGATTTCAGCTACGCCATCGGCCTGGGCCTGCCGGAGCCGAGCACTTCATGCTTTGCCCTCGACCCGGAAATCAAGCGGGAATGCATCTGGGCCGGCCCGGTGTTCCGCCCGGCGAGCCTGCTGGTCGACCGCAACGGTCCGATGATCCGCGCCCGCGAAGGTCGCGCCTGGGATGTGCTGGCGCAACACACGCCGAACTTCGACAGCCTGTTCGATCAGGTCGGCAATCTGCGCAGCTCGCCGGAAGTGTTCCAGATGCGCGAATTCATCCGCCGCTGGCGCTTTTATGATCACTTTCGCAGCGATGCCGACGCGCCGGTGCGTCAGCCGCAACTGGGCACTCGCACGCCCGTGCTGCACCACGACGGCCGCGATCTGGCGGCGGCCCTGCAGACGATAATCGAGATTGGCGATCCGCAGGCGTTAACAGCGGCGATCAGCGATGCGTTTCCCGGCGCGCGACTGAAAATCGCGCCGTTGGCCGGTGGACGCTTCGCTATCGAGTTTTATCAGGAAGGCTTGTTGCGGCCATTGTCGGCGGCGGAATTGTCAGACGGAACCTTGCGCTATCTGCTGCTGGTTGCGGCGTTGCTGACACCGCGACCGCCGACACTAATGGTGCTCAACGAACCGGAAACCAGCCTGCACCCGGACCTGCTGCCGGCGCTGGCGCGGCTGATCATTCGCGCTTCGGAGCAGTGTCAGGTGTGGGTGGTGTCACATGCACGGCGACTGATCTCGGCGTTGCAGGAAGACCCGGAATGCAATTGCATCGTGCTGGAGAAGACGCTGGGCCAGACCGGGATTGTCGGGCAGCGGGTGCTGGATGAGCCGGCGTGGCATTGGCCGGATTGAGCGTTTCAGCGAAAAGCCCCTCACCCTAACCCTCTCCCAGAGGGAGAGGGGACTTCACCGAGTTGTTTGCGAGAGTTACGCCGACCTGAAAGCCTGAAGTCGAACCTGATTTTGAAAAGCCCAGACATCGGCTCCCTCTCCCTTGGGAGAGGGCTGGGGTGAGGGGCGAGCCTCAGCGCTGATCCAACGGGCAATCACCCCAACCCCTTGCCCCCTTCACCAATCACACTCTCAGGCCGGGTGTCATCACTCAGCTCTTTGCGCACATATTGGGTGACCGAATTTTGCTTGGCCCATTTGGGCTGCCCACATTCATATCGCTTAAACATTATTCTGCGGGTTTGCCGGAAACGAATAAGACGGCTATTTTTCTTTGCGCTGTAGGACGGATCTTTTTTTCACGAAAGACCTCCAAGGACCCACAGCTTTTGGCCAGACTCTCCGGCCCATTCACCACAAGGAAGAACAACATGGACGTAAAAGTGCCGCAGCGGCTGGATCCGCAGGACATTGTGAAATTGCTCAGGGCGCTGCGCCGGGCGTTGAAGACGCAGGTGGCCTGAGCCTTTGATCGTTCCCACGCGCAGCACAGGAATGCAGCCCGGGACGCTCCGCGTCCCATCAAGAGCCGAACGCGGAGCGTCCGATGAGGCATTCCCACGCAGAGCGTGGGAACGATCTTTTCAACGGCTTGAAACGCACACACAAAAACGCCGATGACCATCACTGGCCATCGGCGTTTTCACGTCTGAAGCGGATTTGCTCAAGCGTCAGATCAGAACGCCGGCAATACCGCGCCGCTGTACTTCTTCTCGATGAAGGCTTTGACTTCCGGGCTGGTCAGGGCCTTGGCCAGTTTCTGGATCGCGTCGCTGTTCTTGTTGTCCTCACGGGCCACCAGGAAGTTCACGTACGGCGAGTCGGCGCCTTCGATCACCAGCGCATCTTTCTGCGGGTTGAGCTTGGCTTCCAGCGCGTAGTTGGTGTTGATCATATCCAGATCAACTTCCTTCAGCACGCGCGGCAGCAGGGCCGATTCCAGTTCCTTGAACTTGAAGTTGTGCGGGTTCTTGGCAATGTCTTTCGGCGTTGCCAGAGCGTTTTTCGGATCTTTCAGTTCGATCAGACCAGCCTTCTGCAGCAGGATCAGCGCACGGCCGCTGTTGCTGCCTTCGTTGGGGATGGCGATGGTTGCGCCGTCCGGCAGTTCAGCCAGGGTCTTGTACTTGCTCGAGTAGCCACCGAACGGTTCAACGTGGACGCCCTGCACGGTCACCAGGTACTTGGATTTGTCATCCTTGTATTTACCCTGGTTGAAGCTGTTCAGGTACGGCAGGGTCTGGAAGTAGTTGGCGTCCAGACGCTTCTCGCCGACCTGTAGGTTCGGTTGCACGTAATCGGTGAAGACCTTGATTTCCAGATCCACGCCCTCTTTGGCCAGGGTCGGTTTGATCAGCTCAAGGATTTCAGCGTGGGGCACCGGCGTTGCGGCAACTACCAGTTTCTCGCCGGCGTTGGCGAAAGAAGCCGTCAGAGCAGCCGCCAATGCGGTAAACAACAGAACCTTTTTCATGCAGTGTCCTTATCGAAAATCACGGTCGTCATCGACGACGGCATTTAATACGTGTGCCAGTGAAGTGATATCGCTGGCGTGAGGCGGACAATACCCGGATTTTTTATTCCCGGACAATAACGTTTATTCAGCTTCATATTCCATTTTGTTCATGTTGAAGAAAACGCTCACACCGCCTCGCTCAAGCGAATCAGCCAATCTTTCAAGGCCTTACGCTCTGCACTGCTACCGCCGATGTGGGTCTGCCTGACCAGACGTTCGATCTGAACCTGCGGCGCAGACGCGTCCGGCAGGTTCAGATGTTCCGGCAGGATCTCGTCGCCGGTGCTGACCAGCAGGGCAAAGTGGATGACGTTTTCCAGTTCGCGAGTGTTGCCCGGCCAGCTGTGTTGTTCGAGTACATGCTGAGCGGCTTCGCTGATCAGCGGCACGGGCAGATCGAGACGCTGGCTGTAGATGCCGAGGAAATACTCCGCGAGCGAGAGAATGTCGCCGGTGCGTGCACGCAACGCCGGTAGCTCCAGATGACCTTCACTGAGGTAGTGATAGAGACGCTCGTGGAATTTCCCCGCGTCCACGGCCTGGGCCAGATCGATGCTGGTCGCCGCAACCAGGCGCACATCCACCGGGCTCGGCTGATGCGCACCGACGCGGGTGACTTCGTGGTTTTCCAATGCCGCGAGCAACTTGATCTGGATCGGCAGCGGCAGGTCGCCGATCTCATCCAGGTACAAGGTGCCGCCGTTGGCCGAACCAAACCAGCCGGCGCGGCTGCTGGCCGAACCGCTGTAACTGCCGGCGGCGTAGCCGAACAGCTCGGCGTCGGCGTAGGTCGGGCTGATCGCGCCGCAGTTCACCGAAACGAACAGACCGCTGCGGTCGCTGGCGCGGTGGATATGCCGGGCGAGCAGCTCTTTACCGGTGCCCGTCTCACCGCGAATCAACACTGAAATCGAACGGGTCGCCAACTGCTCCAACTCCTCGCGCAATTGCCGCGAACGCGGGTCGACAAACACCAGCGCCTTGGCGCGAATGCTCAGGGGGCTTTTTTCCGCATCGGGAAAGGTCAGCAAGGGCTGACCGAAGGTTTCAAAACTCATGGCAGGCTCCCGCCCAAAACCGCCAGCCGACGGGGGCGTTGAAAAATTAGATCAGGCGCGACGGCGGGCGTGATGTTCGAGGCGGTTTTGCAAGCGATAGAGATAGGCGAAACCCTGCTCCCAACGCTGATGCCCGGACTTGACGTTGATGTGCCCGGCCCCGGCCAGAATCCCCGCCTCCGCACCCCAGTTGCGCGCCAGTTCGAGCGCGCGCGGGGCACTGACGGCGGCGTCGTTGTCGGAGCTGATGACCTGACTTGGGAACGGCAGCAGGTCCGTCGGTATTGGTGCGAAATTGCGCAGCGCCGGCGCGCACGCAGGACGCTCGACATCGGCGGGCGCAACCAGCAACGCCCCGCGCACCTGACGCAGGTATTGCAACGGCGCTGTCGCCGCCCAGTGGGCAACGGTGATGCAGCCGAGACTGTGAGCGATGAGAATGACCGGCGTGCTGTCGGCGGCAATCGCTTCGGCCAGCGCGGCGACCCAGTCCTCACGGCGCGGCGTCAGCCAATCGGCCTGTTCCACCCGTGCGCTGTTCGGCAGGCTGTTCTGCCAGTGGCTTTGCCAATGATCTTCTGGCGATCCTTGCCAGCCAGGCACAATCAGGTAACGGATTGATTCATTGCGCATGGGGAAGCTCTCCTGCGGCGTGTCTGTTCCGGGTCGAGTATAAGGATGGGAGTTATATTCGTTAAGGAATAAGAAGCTATTTATTAATACCCATAATGCATATGAGGCGCGAATCCTGTGGGAGCGAGCCTGCTCGCGAATGCGGTGCATCAGTCGGCGCTGATGTTGTGGTCAATGGCGCCTTCGCGAGCAGGCTCGCTCCCAGAGGGTGAGTGTGTTGTGGCAATAACGCGGGATAAAAAAAGGGCCGCACCCTGCCAAGGAGACGGCCCCGGAAAAGCAAAAACCTGTCACCGCGCAGTAATCACCGACAACCTGGTAATCCCCGCCCGTTCGATCGAAGCCATGGCTCGCGCCACTTCGCCGTAGTTCACCCCGTCATCGGCCTGCAATTGCACGCGCACTTCCGGGTCCTTGGCCTTGGCCGACTTGAGGTTGAATTCCAGCAAGTCCGGCTGAATCTGGTCCTTGTTGATAAACAGCTTGCCGGCGCCGTCGATGCTCACCACCAGCGGATCCTTCTGCTCGACCGGCGCCACCGCTTCGGTCTTCGGCAGGTTGATCGGGATCGCGTTGGTCAGCAGCGGCGCGGTGACGATAAACACCACCAGCAGCACCAGCATCACGTCTACCAGCGGCGTCACGTTGATTTCGCTGAGCACCTCATCAGTGTCTTGCGTGGAGAAGGCCATATCAGGACGCCTCCTTCACTTTTGCCGCGTTGCCCGACGTCGCCACCTTGTGTGCGGTCGGGTGGATCAGCACGCGGAACGCGCTCTTCTGCGCCAGGCTGTAGAAGTCGTGGGCGAAATCATCGAGATCCGCCGCGGTCAATTTCAGACGACGCAGAAAGTAGTTGTAAACCAGCACCGCCGGCACCGCGACGGCGATCCCCACGCCAGTCGCGACCAGTGCCGCACCGATCGGCCCGGCCACCGTTTCCAGGCTCGCCGAACCGGCGGCGCTGATGCCTTTCAAGGCCTCCATGATTCCCCACACCGTGCCGAACAAACCAATGAACGGCGAGGTGCTGCCAATACTCGCGACCACCGCCAGACCGGTTTCCAGCGAACGGCGCTCGCGGACGATCTGCTGGCGCAAGGCACGCTCGAGGCGATCCTGATGGTTGATCGCCTGGCTCAGATCATTCGCCTGCGGCGCCTCGCCCACCTGGATCGCTGCATAGCCAGCCTGCGCCACTCGCGCTGCGGCGCCGGGCTGGGTTTCGCTCAACTCTGCCGCGGCGTCCAGACTCGACGCCGCCCAGAAACGTTTGTGAAAGCGCCGATCCTGAGCTTTCAGACGACCGAACTGCACAGCCTTGAGCAACGCCAGGCCCCAAGTGACAACGGAAAAAACCACCAGCAGCCAGATCACCGCGCTTTCGATGGATTCCAGTGGAGATGCCAGTAACGTCATGATGTGTTCCCTCGTGTAAACATTTCGCGCGAATTTGGTTTCGGTTTAATGAATCTTGAAATCGATAGGCACGCTGACCCAGCCGTCCTGGGCGACATCACCCTGCTTGGCCGGGACGAAGCTCCAGCGCTTCACAGCGTTGAGCGCGGCGTCGTCGAGCTGCTGGCGGCCACTGCTTTTGGCAATCTGAATCTCGCCCGGTTTGCCGCTGGCCAACACATGCACCCGTAACAACACCGTGCCCTCCCAACCGCGACGCTGGGCCAGCGACGGGTATTCCGGTGCCGGGTTTTTCAGATACGCGGCGTTGGCTGACGCCGGGGTAACGGGCGCCGGTGCCGGTGGCGCAGCCGGCGCTGGTGCGGCGACGGGCGCTATCGGTTTCGCTGGCGCTAGCGGCTGCTCTACTGCCTTTGGCGCCGGTTTGGGCGGCGGTTTCACCATCGGTTTGGGTTTGGCGATCGGCTTGGGCGGCGGCGGTTTCACCGCCAACTCATCCTCCACTGGCGGTGGCGGTTCGACCACCGGCGCCGGTGGTGGCGGCACCACAACCTGCGGCGCTGGCGGAGCCGGGCGCGAAAACTCGATGGTCATCGGCGGAATTTCCGGCGGCACTACCGGCAGCACCGGCGTCGGTTTCTGGCTGACCCAGTAAATCACCGCGCCATGCACCACCAGCGCGAGGACACCGAGCAGAAGGGTTTCGCGCCGACTCAAAATACCCTTGGGCGCTCGCTGCAAACGCAACTGCCCCAACGGCACCCGGTGCGGCCGGCCAAGATCGACCAGTTCGCCACTCGGCGTATGCCGCCACAGCAATTCCCCTGCGCTGACGGCGGTCTGGACATTGCCCATTGTTCAACTCCCTGCGGTCTCTTTCGTTCTATGAGCCAAAGCGATCGACCCGCCAATCCTGACGCCCCCACGGCGTAGTCGATGGGGCGATCATTGGCTGTGGTCGCTTATCACCGAAAGTAATCTTTAACGTTATGCATAGGCCTTCAAGGAATATGCAAATCGCCAGTTTTCACCGAAGCCGCGCACCACAAGGGCTGCAGCGATCGGCCATAAACCCCATGCTTTTGCGGCATGAAAAGTATTCGGATACGGCATCCGTTAACGCCTTAAAAGGCTGGTTTTGGTTCGCTGAATGCCGACGTCAGGCGCGATTGCCGCCGTCGCTGTCGATCAGCTGCGTCTGCTTGCCGGCGCCGCTGAGGATTGGTTGAACGGCCATGTCCAGGTCAGCGCCTTGAAAGCTCAATTAAAAGTCGTAGCGACCGGTAACGCCGAGGGTTCGCGGGGTGCCGAGCAGGCCTTCATAGCCGCCGTTGCCGCCGGTCCACAGAGTCGTGTAGTAGGTTTTGTCGAAGGCGTTTTTCAGCCACAGCGAGACATCCCACTGGCCCTGATTGAAATCACCGCGCAGGCCAGTAGAAAAGTTGACCACCGCGTAACTGGGGATCTGCCCGTAGTCGGAATCCTCGACCGTGCCCACCGCTTTGGAGCGGAACGCGTAGCTGCCGGTGACGTAGGGTTCGAAGCCGTTAGCCAGATTCCATTTGTATTCGCCGTTGGCGTTGCCGATCCATTTCGATGCGCCGACCACTTGATGACCGCTGAGGTCGCAGGAGGCCGGTGCGCCTGGGGCCTGGCTGACTTCCGGCGGGCACGGTGCATCCTTGTACGAGAGGTAGCTGACGTCGTTGTACGAACCGTTGAAATTCAGCGTCAGCCCACGCAGCGGCACCACGGTGCTTTCGAACTCGATGCCGCGCGAGCGCACCGAACCGGCGTTGGTCAGGTATTGCACGCGGTTGGCGGCGTCATAGGCATTGGTCTGGTACGCGTTGACCTGGGTCCAGAACACGTTGGCGTTGAGTTGCAGGCGGCGGTCCCACAGGGTGCTTTTGAAGCCGAGTTCGGCGTTGTTGGCGCGCTCGGTGCCGATCAGTAACGAGTCGGCACCTGCGGTCGGAGCAGAGCCGACCGCGAGGTTGACCCCGCCGGATTTTTCGCCATGGGACAGGGTGGCATAACCGAGCACATCATCGGTGATGCGATAGCTCAGGTTGAGCAGTCCCGAGGGGCTGGAGCTGTACTGATTCAAGTCACCGGAATCGTAGGCGCCGGCACGTCCACGGCGCGCAGTGGCTGCCGCGCCCGCCACCGCCACACCGCCGAGCGGCGCGTTGCGGCTGACCGAAGCGTTTTTCTCTTCGTAGGTGCCACGCACCCCGGCGGTGAAATCCAGGCGTTCGCTCAGGTGCCAGGTGCCTTGGGCAAACAGGGCGAAACTGTCGGTCTTGATATGGCCGTTGCCGACGCTGGTGACATTGGCCAGGGCGCCGGCCGGCGTGCCGTTCCAGATGTCGGCCTGCGGGCCGTAATAGGCGAAGGATTTGTTGTCCAGGTCCGAGCCGAAATAGTAGGCACCGACCACGTAATCAAAGAACTCGCCCTTGGGCGAGGCCAGGCGAAATTCCTGTGAATACTGTTTGTCTTCCACCGAAACGCCGGCGTTGTAGCTGGCCGGCACGTTGAGGCCGTCGTCATTGCGCGGGGTGAAATTCCAGAATCGGTAGGAGCTGATCGAAGTCAGGGTGAAATCGCTCGGCAACGTCCAGTTGGCTTCCACCGAAGTGCCGCCCTGATGCACGGTGACGTGCTGGTCATTGTCGAGGTTGACCTTGCGGTGCCGTCCGTTGACCAGCGTCGCCCCGGCCGCGCTGGCCCGCGATTCATACAGATTGACGCCGTTGATGGTCGGCCCGGTGTTGTACAACACGCGGGTGCCGGCGCTGGAATCTTCTTCGTTGTAATCGCCGATCCAGCGCAGATTGAAATCTTCGTTGGGCTTGAACAACAGCTGCGCGCGGAAGCCCTCGCGGGAGCCACCGTTGAGGTCGTGGCCGTCGTATTCGTTCTTGATATCGCCATCACTGCGCGTGCGATAGGCGGAAAAGCGTCCGGCCAACTGATCGTTGAGCGGCCCGGAAATCGTGCCCTTGGTCTGAAAATAACCATCCTCGCCGACCGAGGTTTCGATGCTGCGTTCAGGCGTGAAGGTTGGCGCGCGGGTGCTGATGTTGATCACTCCGGCGGTGGTGTTCTTGCCAAACAGCGTGCCCTGCGGCCCACGCAGAACTTCGAGCTGCTCGATGTCCATCAGATCGAACACCGCCATCCCCGGACGGCCCAGATAGACGTTGTCGATGTAAAGGCCAACGCTGCCTTCCAGACCATCACTGGCCGGGTTGTTACCGAGGCCACGGATCGACACGCTGGACTGCCGCGCATGCATGTAAGCGACGTTGACGCTGGGCACCAGTTGCTGCAAATCCTGAATCCGATAGACCCGTTGCGTCTCCAGGTTCTGCCCGCTGACCACGCTCATCGGCGTCGGCACGTCTTGCGAGCTTTCTTCGCGGCGGCGGGTGGTGACGGTCACCGTTTCCAGCTGTGAACCATTGGCCGCCGCTGTGCCTGCCGGAACCGGCGCCGGTGTTTCGGTTTCTGCGGCATAAGCGTGAGTCCAGCTGGCGCTGCCTGCCAGCAACAGGGCCAAAGGCAGGCGTTTGAGCCGTCGGGTTGATGGGGGGGACGCAAGGTTCAACGGACTCATGGCGCGGCTCCTGGTCAAAAAACACACAGACATCTTCAGCGCTGCATATTCTTTTAAGTTATTTATTTATGGATTTACAAATATTTACTGCATAAGAGATTGCCTTTATAAGGAGTCGACCTAATGCATATCCAATGCATTTCCCGGATATTTTTTATGTGAAAAATGCATATCGATTTGCGCCAACTTCGTCACTTCATCGCGCTCGCTGAACAACGCAGCTTCGTCGCTGGCGCGCAGGCGGTGAACCTGTCGCAGTCGGCGTTCAGCCGCAGCATTCAGGCGCTGGAACACAGCGTCGGCTGCCAGTTGGTCGACCGTGGACGCAAGGAATTGCCGCCGACCAAACAGGGCCAGGTCCTGCTCGAACACGCACGGCGACTGGTCAGTGGTGCGCAGCAGATGGCCAACGAGATCAGCCAGTTCAACGGCCTCGAAGCCGGGGAGTTGCGCTTCGGTTGCGGGCCGGCGCCGGCGGCCGGATTGATCCCACGCGCGATCGGCGCGTTCATCGGTCGCTACCCGAAAGCACGGGTGCAGTTTCAGGTCGATGACTGGCAAAGTCTGAGCAAACGCCTGCTCAGCGAAGAGTTCGAATTCTTCGTCGCCGATACCCGGCAATTCGAGGCCGATCCGGATTACCAGACCTACCGCTTGCGGGCACGCAAATGGCATTTCTGCTGCCGCGCCGGGCATCCGCTGGCGGTGTTCGAACGCATCACCGCCGAGCAGTTGCTGAGTTATCCACTGGCGGCCAGCATCCGCCCGCCGAACCTGCGCAAGGTCATCGTCGACCTCAGCGGCCGCCCTGATTTCACCCCGAATGTGGAATGCGAAAACGGTTCGACGCTGTTGAGCGTGGTGCTGCGTTCGGAGGCGATCGGAATTGTCGGCGCGTATTCCGATACGCTGCATCTGGCCAAGGGTGAGCTGGTCTGTTTGAAGATCGAAGGCCTGGCCGATGATCTGGAGGAGCTGTACACCCGCTACGGCATTGTCAGCCGCGCGGGGTATCGGCTGTCGCCGCTGGCCGAAGCGATGATTGAGCAGATCAAAGTGGTTGATGCGGAGGATGAGGAGGTGTGTTCGCTGGAGAATTTCGCTGTCTGAGCTGGCCCCTTCGCGAGCAGGCTCACTCCCACAGGAATACGCATTTCAAATGTGGGAGCGAGCCTGATCGCGAAGAGGCTGATGCAATCGCTGCATAAAAACCATTCCCCAAATGCACTTGCCGAACACCCTCACCGACAGCGAAAACCCTCACCTGTCCCACTGACCGGTGAACTCCATGCCCACCCCATCCAACCCCGTGCGCAACGTGCTGTACATCATGTGCGATCAACTGCGCCGCGATTACCTGTCCTGCTACGGCCACCCGCATCTGCATACACCGAATATCGATCGCCTCGCAGCTCAAGGGGTGCGTTTCAGCCGTGCCTATACCCAAGGCACGATTTGCGGTCCTTCAAGGATGTCGGCCTACACCGGGCGTTATGTCAGCAGCCATCAAGTGGCCTGGAACGCGGTGCCGTTGCCGCTGGATGAATTGACGATCGGCGATTACCTGCGACCTCACGGCATCCGCACCGCGCTGGTCGGCAAGACCCATGCGACGGCCAATGTCGACGCCTTGCAGCGTCTGGCGATCAACCCGGAAAGCGCGCAAGCCGAGTTGCTCAATGAGGTCGGCTTCGAACCGTACCTGCGCCACGACGGCATCTACCCCGACGATCCGCTGTTCGACGACAAGCGCGAATCCGCCCCCTACACCCATTACCTGCGCGAGCACGGTTTCGATGGCCGCAACCCTTGGCACGACTGGGCGAATGCCGCCGAAGGCGAGAACGGCGAAATCCTCAGCGGCTGGAAAATGCGTCATGCGAATTTGCCAGCACGAATTCCCGAGCAACACTCAGAGACTGTCTACACTACAAATCGCGCCATCGACTTCATCACCGAGCAAGGCGAGAAATCCTGGTGTTTACACCTCTCGTACATCAAACCGCATTGGCCCTACATCGTACCGGCACCGTACCACGCCTTGTACAGTACGAAATCGATTCTCGAAGCGGTCCGCGCGACGCCCTCCGCAGCCAGCAAACACCCCGTATACACTGCCTTTCGCCAACATGAGGAAAGCCTCAACTTCTCCCGCGATTCAGTACGATTGACTGTCATCCCCACCTATATGGGCCTGATCAAGCAAGTGGATGATCAGTTGGGGCGGCTGTTCGATTTTCTTCAGAACAACGGCCGTTGGGATGACACGTTGATCGTGTTCACTAGCGATCACGGCGATTTCCTTGGCGATCATTGGCTCGGTGAGAAGGAGTTTTTGCTCGAGCAGGCGGTGGGCGTGCCGTTGATCGTGCGCGACCCTCGGGCGGCGGCGGATGTCACTCGTGGCACTGTCGATGAGCGGCTGGCGGAAACCATTGATGCGTTGCCGACGTTTCTTCAAGCGTTAGGATTAGCGGGCGCGGAGCACCGGCTCGAAGGGCGCTCATTGATCCCGCTGCTGCACGGGGAAAATCCCGATTGGCGCCGCTATGCAATCAGCGAATACGACTACGCCTTTCAGGCCCCGGCGCGGGAACGCCTCGGCCAGCCGATCGACCGTTGCCGCATGACCATGGTGCGCAGCGAGCGCTGGAAATACCTGGCGTACGACGGGTTTAGACCGCAGTTGTTTGATCTGTTGAATGATCCGCAGGAGCTGAATGATCTGGGTGAGGACCCGGCGTACGCGGCGGTGCGCGAGGAGCATGCGGGGTATCTGTTTGAGTGGATGCGTGGATTGAAGCGGCGGACGACGATCAGCCATCCGGAGATCGATTTGCGCGGGCAGCGGTTTCGTTATGGTGAGCCGGAAACCGAGAAGGTTGTTCAGATTGGTGTGTGGTAGCTGTGATCAAATGATCGTTCCCACGCTCCGCGTGGGAACGCAGCCCGGGACGCTCCGCGTCCCAAAACCGGACGCAGAGCGTCCGTTGAGGCATTCCCACGCAGAGCGTGGGAACGATCAATGTGGGAGCGAGCCTGCTCGCGAAGAGGCCAATCAGACGCCGACGATATCCGGACCTTTGATGGTCTGGCTGCGCTGCCCACTCACCCCCACTGGCACCTCGCCCTTGAGCGTCACCCGGCGCACCACGCGATCCTGGGTGCCGTAATCATCAATCGCGTAATGCTGCGTCGAGCGGTTGTCCCAGATCGCCACATCTCCAGCCTGCCAGCGCCAGCGCACGGTGTTTTCCTGGCGGATCACATGGCTCTGCAGCAAGCCGAACAGGTGCGCCGAATCCGCCTGTGAATAACCTTTGATGCGTTTGACGAAATGCCCCAGCAGCAAGCTTTTCTCGCCGCTGATCGGGTGCACGCGCACCACCGGGTGCTCGGTTTCGTAGACAGTCGAGGTGAAGACTTTGCGATAGCGCTCCAGCTTCTCTGCCGAGACGTCCGGCTTCGCACCGGCGTAGTCGTACTCGTTGCTGTGCACAGCGGTCAGTTTGTCGGCCAGCTCACGCAGCTCGCTCGGCAAGCCGCTGTATGCCGTTGCGGTGTTGGCCCACAGCGTATCGCCGCCGAAGGCCGGGGCGACCACCGAGCGCAGGATCGAGGCTTTCGGGTAAGCGTCGACGAAAGTCACGTCGGTGTGCCAGGAGTTGGCGCGCTGACCTTCGGCGCCGTCCAGCTCGAGCAGGTAACGGGTGCCTTCGCGCGATGGCACGGTCGGGTGTGCCACCGGTTCGCCAAGCAGATGGGCGAAGGCTTCCTGACGCTGATCGTCGAGTTGCGTCTGCTCGCGGAAGAACAGCACTTTGTATTCGACCAAGGCTTGCTGGATGGCTTCGACAGTGGCGGCGTCCAGCTCACCGGACAGGTGCACGCCGCGGATTTCGGCACCGATACGACCGGCTACCGGGTGAATTTCCAGCGCGTGAGAAACGGGTTTTACGGCGAGTGCAGCATTGCTCATGGGAAGACCCTCATCGACGGTTTGCGGTTTTGGCGGCAGCGAAACAACGCTCTATCTATATTCCATTTATATCTAATAGATATTCACATGCTTCGTTGACGGAATAAGAGCTTGCATTTAAAACCTCAAGCAACCCTCGTCGCAAATGCCTTCGAGCTATTTTTAGGATGCCGGAAAAGCATATGGATCTTCGCCAGTTGCGCTACTTCATCGCCCTCAACGAACACCGCAGTTTTGTCCGTGCGGCCGACGCCATGGGCATCACTCAACCGGCGTTCAGCCGCAGCATTCAGGGGCTGGAGCAGGAGTTCGGTTGCGTGCTGGTCGATCGCGGCAACAAGGATCTGCGCCCCACGCCCGAGGGCCAGGTGGTGCTGCAACACGCCTTGAGCCTGGTGCAGGGCGCAGCGTTGCTCAGCGCTGAAGTGACGCAAATGACCAAGCTCGACGCCGGCGAAGTGCATTTTGGTTGCGGGCCGGCGCCGGCGGTGAAACTGGTGCCGGATGCGGTGGCGCAATTCATCAATGCGCACCCGAAAGTGCGCACCTGTTTTCAGGTGGATAACTGGGAAAAACTCAGCCGCGCGCTGAGCCGCGAAGAGATCGAATTCTTCATCGCCGACATCCGCCATTTCGAGTCCGACCCTAATTTCCAGACGCAACCGCTGACGCCCAAGCGCGGGGTGTTTTTCTGCCGGCCGGGGCATCCGTTGCTGGCCAAGGAAAGCCTGTCGACCAACGACATGTTCGACTTTCCCCTGGCCGCCACCCTGATCCCGCCAGGCATTCGCAAGCTGCTGGCGAACCTCAGCGGGCGCATCGATTTCTCACCGACCATCGAGACCGAGCACTTTCCGGCGCTGGTCAAAGTGGTACTGCAATCCAACGCGATCGGCGTCGGCACGGAGGAGGCGTTTATTGCGGATGTCGCCAAGGGTTCGCTGGTGCTGTTGCACTGGCGCAACCTGCCGCAGAACCTCGAAAGCATGAACGCCCGCTGCGGCATCGTCAGCCGCACCGGATTCCGGTTGTCGCCGGCGGCGAGGGCAATGATCGAGACGTTGGTCGCGGTGGATCGGCAGGACGTCAGCGTCGCCGTCTGAAAAACCTTCGTGGCACACGCCGATCGTTCCCACGCTCTGCGTGGGAATGAAACCCGTGACGCTCTGCGTCACAAAGGACGCGGAGCGTCCTCGGCTGCATTCCCACGCGGAGCGTGGGAACGATCTGGAAAGACGCTGGAGATCTAAAGCCTGGCTGCAGAAAGCTCTGGTGCCACCCAATCGCTGACCTTGAACGGCTTGCGGATCAGCTTCTGCTGCGCCGCCAGGTCGACCTTGTCTTGCAGGCCGCTCAAGAACACCGGATCCAGTGTCGACGGGAAAATCTCGCTGAGATTCTGGTCTTTCAGATCCTGAGCCAGAATCACCGGCGGATAACTGGCCAGCCCTGATACCAGCTGCACATACGCATCCTTGTTGCTGTCCTGCGTCAGCCACTCGACCGCTTGCTGCTGCGCCTTGAGCAGTTTCGCAATGACCTCAGGATGGGCGTCGACAAACTTGCCATTACCCAGCAACACCGCCTGCACGCTGCCAGCGCCGCCAAGGTCCTTGGTGTTGAGCGGCAATTCCGCCAGGCCTTTGGCTTGCAAGGCACTCAGCGCGGAGCTGCCCCACGAGGCATCGATCTGCTTGGCCGCGAGCGCCGAGACCGCCGCGTTGAAATCCAGATTGATGACCTTCAGATCCTTCTCGCTCAGGCCCTGACTGGCCAGCGCCGCATCGAACGACAGTTGCGTTGCCGTTCCGCGAAAGATCGCCACGCGTTTGCCCTTGAGATCCTGCAGGGTCTTGATTCCCGAGCCGGGCACCACGCCGAGGTATTGCTTGACCCCACGTGCCGTGGCGCTGAGCAGGCGCGTGTCCAGACCATTGGATTTGCCGATGATCGCGGCCAGATCGCCGAGATAGGCCAGATCGACCTGGCCATTGGCAAACGCCTCATTGATCACCGGCCCGGCGCCCTTGAAGAAACTCCACTGGATCTTGATGCCCTGCTCGGCGAAGGCCTTTTCGAAGATCTGCTGATCGCGCAGCACATCGACGATGCCGCCGCCGCTGTGTTGAGTTCCGGCGCTGAGGTCGGGCACGGCGATGCGGATTTCCTTGAGTTCTTCGGCTTGGGCGCCAAGCGCAAGAAAGCCTGCAAGCGCCGGGGCGGCCAGCAGGCTGATGATTCGTTTGAAGGGAAGGTTCATGGGTGCGGCTCCTTGATCGCTGAGGAGCCGAAAGTAGGCTGGATGCATACCTTCACTTAAATACTATAAATGCACATTTTTATATCCATATGACCTAAGTGAGGGCGTGTGCGGCTTGCAGCGCGATATGCATTAACAGCATCGAAAATATTCTTCGAATGCATTGGATGCGTCAGGGCTGTAAGCCTTAAATGGCTTCGCTTATCTCCAAATTGATATTTTAATCGCCGGCTTATAACTATTTTAGTGTGGCTAATACCGCTAAAGATCGCAGCCTTCGGCAGCTCCTACAGGGGATTGCGATTCATGTAGGAGCTGCCGAAGGCTGCGATCTTCTGGTCTTGACTCGATCTTGATCCAACCCGACAACGGAGGTCACCCATGGCCCGTCAATCTCTGCTCAGCCTGCCGCTGGCCGCGCCGCCGCTGAAAAGCCGTCGAACCTGGCCGAGCCTGAATCAACGCCTGTTGCCCTGGCTGTTGCCCGTCAGCCTGTTCGCCCTGTGGTGGCTGGCCGCGCGCAATCAGTGGATGAGCGAGCAGATCCTGCCGGCGCCATCGCTGGTGTGGAGCAGCGCTGTGGAACTGGCCCAAGGCGAGTTGTGGAGTCATTTGTGGATCAGCCTGCAACGGTTGTTCTGGGGCTTTTTGGCCGGCGTTTCGACCGGCGCGGTGCTTGGCGCCGCACTGGGCTTCAGTCGACGTCTGGAGCGCCTGGTTTTTCCGACATTCGCCGGATTGGCGCAGGTGCCGACGCTGGCGTGGATTCCGCTGTTCATGGTGTTTTTCGGCATCGGCGAACTGCTGAAACTGGTGGTGCTGATCAAGGCCATTGTGGTGCCGGTGACCTTGCACACACTGGTTGGTGTGCGCGATGCACAACCGAAACTGCGCGAAGCCGCCGCCGTGTTGCGCCTGCCGCCGCGTCTGCTGATTCGTCGTCTGGTGCTTCCCGCTGCGCTGCCGGCGTTCATGGCTGGCGTGCGCCTGGCACTCGCCGCCGGCTGGACCTCTTTGCTGGCGGTCGAGCTGCTGGCCTCCAGTGAAGGCATCGGCTATCTGATGGTCTGGGCGCGGCAGTTGTTCATGCTCGACATCGTGTTCGTGTGCATCGTGGTCATCGGTCTGATCGGCGTGGCGATGGATCGCGGCATCGGCCTGCTCGACTGCAAACTGGTGCACTGGCCGCACCCGGCCACCGCGCAAATCACTCGCGGCCCGCGCTATCAGGGCTGGCAACGCCTGCAATCGTGGCTGTTCCCGCTGGGCCTGTTGGCGCTGTGGCAACTGGCCAATGATCAGCAGTGGGTCGACGCGAAAATTCTGATCAGCCCTGCGGCTGTGCTGAGCACGACATGGGACGGACTGCTCGACGGCACGCTGGTCAACGGCATGGCGCTGAGCCTGAGCCGCACCCTCGGCGGCTTGCTGATCGGTGGCGGCCTCGGTTTCGCCCTGGGCTTGCTGCTCGGCCTGTCGCGTTTCAGCGAACGCCTGCTCGGTCCGACACTCGCCGCACTGCGCCAGATTGCGATTTTCGCCTGGGTGCCGCTGCTCACCGCGTGGTTCGGTCTCGGCGAACTGGCCAAGTGGGTGTTCGTCGCTCTCGCCGCCTTCTTCCCGCTGTTCGTCGCCACCCAGCGCAGCGTCGCCAATCTCTCGCCGCAACTCAACGAAGCCGCGCAAGTGCTGCGCCTGAGCCTCGGCCAGCGCCTGCGTCGACTGGTCCTGCCCGGTGCTGCGCCGGGGATTTTCGCAGGGCTCAGATTGAGCCTGATCTACGCCTGGCTCGGCACCATCGGCGCTGAATATTTCATGCCGTCCAATGGCGGCATCGGCAGTCAGATGATCGGCGCGCAGCAGCTGCTGCGTATGGATCTGATCATGGCCGGCATGCTGCTGGTCGGCCTCACCGGCGCCCTGCTCAACCTGATCGGCCAACGCCTGGAAATTCGCGCGACCCGCTGGAGACACGCATGAACGCACCAATTGTCAGCTTCAACCACGTAGGCAAATCCTTCGCCGTAAACGGTTTCGAACTGGAGGCGATTCGCGAATTCAACCTGGACATTGCCGAGGGCGAATTCGTCGCCATCGTCGGCTCCAGCGGCTGCGGCAAATCCACATTGCTGCGTTTGCTGGTCGGCCTCGACACCGAGTTTCGCGGGCACATCAGTGTCGATGGCAAGGCCGTCAGCGGCATCGGCGGCGAGCGCGGTATCGTCTTTCAGGAACATCGTCTGTTCCCGTGGCTGACAGTCGCCGACAACATCGGCCTGGGCCTGGTCAATGAACCGCTGAGCGGGGCGCAGAAACAACAACGCATCAAGGATTTCATCGAACTGGTCGGCCTCAGTGATTTCACCCAGGCCTATCCGCATCAACTCTCCGGCGGCATGGCGCAACGCGTGGCGATCGCGCGCGGCCTCGTCGCCAGCCCGCGAATCCTGTTGCTCGACGAACCCTTCGGCGCCCTCGACGCACTGACCCGCCAGCAAATGCAGGACGAGCTGCTGGCGATCCGCGAGCGGGCACAGATCACCACGATTCTGGTGACCCACGATGTCGAGGAAGCGATTTTTCTGGCCGACCGCGTGGTGGTGATGGAGCCGCGTCCGGGGCGGATCAAGCAAGTGGTCGACATCGCCCTGCCGCACCCGCGCCAACGCAGCGGTTACGACTTTCATCAGCTGCGCGAAGAACTGCTGCACGAGCTGACCAGTGATGACCATTACCAACCGAGCGCACCGGTGCAGATCCGCGATCTGCCGCTGACGTTCATTGCCTGCTGAACAGGAGTTTCGCGATGCCGCAACGTCCCAACTTTCTAGTGATTCTGGCCGACGACCTGGGCTTTTCCGACATCGGTGCGTTCGGCGGCGAAATCGCTACGCCGAACCTCGATGCGCTGGCCGAGAACGGCCTGCGCCTGACCGATTTCCACACCGCACCGACCTGCTCGCCGACGCGCTCGATGCTGCTGACCGGCACCGATCACCACATCGCCGGTATTGGCACCATGGCCGAAGCATTGACCCCGGAACTGATCGGCAAACCCGGTTACGAGGGCTACCTGAATGACCGCGTCGTCGCCCTGCCCGAGCTGCTGCGCGAGGCCGGCTATCAAACCTTGATGAGCGGCAAATGGCACTTGGGTCTGAAGGCTGAACTGGCGCCCCATGCGCGCGGTTTCGAGCGCTCGTTTTCACTGTTGCCGGGCGCTGCCAACCACTATGGTTTCGAGCCGACCTACGATGAGCAAACGCCGGGCCTGCTGAAATCCACCCCGGCGCTGTACATCGAGGACGATCAGTTTGTTGACGAGTTGCCGAAGGATTTCTATTCCTCCGATGCCTTCGGCGACAAGCTGCTGCAGTACCTCAGGGAACGCGATCAGACCCGGCCGTTCTTCGCTTACCTGCCCTTCTCCGCGCCCCACTGGCCGCTGCAGGCACCGGCCGAGATCGTCGAGAAATACCGTGGCCGTTATGACGCCGGCCCGCAAGTGCTGCGCCTCGAACGCCTGGAAAAACTCAAGGCACTGGGTCTGATCGAGGCAGACGTCGAACCGCACCCGCTGATTCAGCTCAGCGCGCAGTGGGACGCGTTGAGCGATGAGCAAAAGCAGATTTCCGCACGAGCCATGGAGGTCTACGCGGCGATGGTCGAGCGCATGGACTGGAACATCGGCCGGGTGGTCGATTACCTGCGCCAGCAAGGCCAGCTCGATAACACGTTCATCCTGTTCATGTCCGACAACGGTGCCGAAGGCGCGCTGCTGGAAGCGTTCCCCAAGTTCGGCCCGGAGCTGATGACCTACCTGAACCAGCATTACGACAACAGCCTCGACAACATCGGCCGGGCCAATTCCTACGTCTGGTACGGGCCGAACTGGGCGCAAGTGGCAACCGCGCCGTCACGCTTGTTCAAGGCTTTCACCACCGAGGGCGGGATTCGCGTGCCGGCGCTGCTGCACTATCCGAAACTGCCGCTGAAAGGGCAGATCAGCCATGGTTTCGGTACGGTGATGGATATCACCCCGACCATTCTCGATCTGGCTGGCGTGCGGCATCCGGGCAAACATTGGAAAGGCAAAGCCGTGGCGCCACTGCGCGGTAAATCATGGCTGGGCTTCCTGTCCGGCGAGACCGCGCAGGTGCATGACGAGCATACGGTCACCGGTTGGGAATTGTTCGGGCGCCGGGCGATTCGCCAAGGGTCGTGGAAAGCCGTGTGGATTCCTGGACCGGTCGGGCCGGCGACCTGGCAGCTTTATGATCTGGCGAGCGATCCAGGGGAGATTCATGATCTGGCGTTGAGTCAGCCGCAGAAACTCACTGACTTGATCGGGCATTGGCAGCGGTATGTGGAAGAGACCGGGGTGATCCTCAGTGCTTCGCCGTTTCAGCCGGATTGAACCAAGATCAAAAGCCCCCCTCACCCCAGCCCTCTCCCTGAGGGAGAGGGGGAAAGGGAGCAGATCTTCATGCTTTTCCAACCTGAGGTCGGCTCGAAATTTCAGGTCGATGTATCCAGCATAAACAGCTAGATCAGTCCCCTCTCCCCTGGGAGAGGGTTAGGGTGAGGGGCATCTGTCAGGCCTCCACCGCCTCCCCGGACACCACTTCCTCATCTCCGCGCACAAACCGGTTCGCCCGGCCAAACGTGCCGAAATCATTGAACCGCACACCCATCTCGCGCATCACCTTGTGCGCCACCGGCACAGTCATCTGACGAATGTAAAACGGCTCCTTGACCACGAAATGATGAATCCCGTGACTGCTGCCGAAGTTGAAGCAGAACGCTTGCAACGGCCACAGCCACCAAGGGTTCAGCACCTGGCATTGCTGCAGCACATTGCCCGGTTCGACGTCGCCGTAGTAATGCATGTTCGAGCTGATGAAGTGCAGGCAAAAAGTGCGCAGCACATTCGGGCCGATGATCACCACGGCGGCGATATCGATTACCTGCATCACCGACAGCGTGGTGGCCGACCATTCGATGGACGAGCCGAGCAAATGCGCAATGCCATTGGCCGCGTGAAAGCCGAGAAACACATACCACGCGCCCCAATGCAGCAGCGCCAGCGGTGCGTAGACCTTGAGCACGCGTTTGCCGATGCTCCACTTGTGTGCCCAGGTCTTGGCGCGGAGCAGGCGGATAAAGGCCGACATCAGGTTGTCGCCAACCATCAGCAGACGGGCAAATCCCCACGGCTCGCCGTTGGTGATTGCGCGCTCTTCCATGTCGGCTTCAGTGCCGGAAACCTTGTGATGGTTGAGGTGCAGATGACGACGGATCCACGGGTTGATTGTGCTCGCCCGCGCCAGCCAGACCAGGCCCATCATCAGGTTGTGCGGCACGCGCTGCTTGCGGAAGTACATGCTGTGGATCAGGTCATGTTCCAGCTCATGGGTCAGCGAGGCGAAAAACCCGTTGAGCAGCAGGCACACCCACCAAGCCATATGGCCAGTGATGTACAGCGCCGCCGAGCCGATCATCCCGGCCAGCGCGAACGCCAGAATCCCCGCACCGAGGGCATCCTGATGCTGGAGAATCGGGTAGCGCTCACGCAATTGCGCACCTTTGGCCAGCACCACTTGGCGAATATGTGCCGAGCGCTGCGCCGCATTCAGTCGTTCGGGGCTTGCAGAAGTACCGTCCATGCTTCCATCCTCGGGTCTAAGATGAATGCATCGTGCCTTGCCGGGGTTCGATCCGCGCTAGCCAAGAACGCCAACCTGTTGACCGGACGCGCCAATCCGCATGAAGGAACCGACCTCCCTCGCCAGCTGGACCCGCGCCTTGCGCAAACAACTCGACGCGCTCGGGCTGGACAGCCTTGCCTTGTGCCAACAGGCCGGGCTCGACCCAGCGCTGATGGACGACCCCAATGCGCGCTATCCGCTGTCCGGTACCACGCGCCTGTGGGCACTCGCCGTGCAGGCCAGCGGCGACCCGGCGCTGGGCTTGCGCGTGTCGCGTTTCGTCAGCCCGACCACCTTCCACGCGCTCGGTTATGCGCTGGTGGCCAGCGGCAGCTTGCGCGAAGTGTTCGAGCGCATCGTGCGCTATCACCCAGTGGTCAGCGATGCGCTGGAACTGGAGCTGAGCCGCAGCGAAGACCGTTATCAATTCCGCCTGAAAATCCCGCCCGGCAACCCGGCGCCGGCCGTCGAAGCCATCGACGCCTTCGCGGCGATCTACGTGCGCACCTGCCGCAATCGCCTCGGCCGTGACTACGCACCGCTGGCGGTGTACTTGCGCCGCCCCGAACCGAGCGATGCCCAGCAATGGCACAAAGTCTTCCGCGCGCCGGTGCATTTTTGCTCCGCCGAAGACCGCCTGGAATTCGCCCTCGGCGACTTCGACAGCCACCTCGACGACGCCAACCCGGAACTGGCCGAACACAACGAAGCCGTACTCAAACGCACCCTCGCCCAGCTCAAACCGCTGACCTGGGAGCGCAAGGTGCGCGATGCCATTGAAGAACAACTGCCCGAAGGCGAACCGAGCGCCGAACGCATCGCCCAGGCCTTGCACCTGAGCCTGCGCAGCCTGCAGCGGCATCTGGCGGATGAGGGCTGTCGCTTCGACACCCTGCTCAACGAAAGCCGCGAAAACCTCGCGCTGCTGCACCTGCGTGACCCGCAGTGCTCGTTGAGTGAAGTCAGCTATCTGCTGGGGTTCGCCGACACCAGCAGCTTCAGCCGCGCGTTCAAGCGCTGGACAGGGATGACGCCGGGGCAGTTTCGCGATCAGTTGCGCTGAGTTTCAACTGTTGCGCAGGCTGCGCGCCAGACCGGCCGACCATTGTTCGATCATTGCAGCGCCCACCTCCGCGAAGGCAGGATGATTTGCGCTGTACTCCGCCATTTCGCCCAGCGCTTGCTGCACACCGTGCGCGACCATATGCAGTAACTGGTTACAACGCGCTTCACTCAGATTGCAGGCCGTACGACCAAACCTGGTAAGCACTTTATGCTTGGGCCACGCCTTCGAACCGCCCAACAGCAGTGCCATGCTATCGCTCTTGATGTACACCGACGTGGTGATGATGTCGTACGCCGGAGCCAGCCTGATCAATGAGTGCTCGCCACAATCCTCATAGAGCACGCCAAAGTTTTTCAGGTGGGCATCGCCGTTTTTCAATGCCGCCGATAAAGCGACAATTTTGAAGAAAGCTTCCAGTGCGTGCTTGAGCAATGAGGGCGAAACAAACGCCTTGATCTGCCGTGCGACTCCTTCGTAAGAGCCGTCGTATTTGGCCTTCGACGGCCAGCCGTTGAGCACGCAAAAGTCTTCGAAACCGAGGTATCCGGTGTCGCTCAAGTCAAAACGCTCGATGACGAGAAACTTGCCATGCTCGCTGAGTTCGAAATGCGGCACGTCGAGGCCACAAAGTTGCGCAGCGCGCATGCAGAAAAATTCGTTGGTTGCCAGCTCGGGATACTCTTCGGCACGGAAGGCTTTGACCAGATGAGTCGAGCCTCGGTGCGTCAGTCGGTCTATTGCAGCGGCACTGTCACGCACCAATACTTTGGGCTGCACGCCTGAAACCCCGGAATACTGCCCGTAAGTCTGCAAAAGATCTTCGAACAAACCTTGCGCACCATCATGAACCAATAACTCAGCGAGCGAGGTTTCAGGCGGACGATCAATTGTCGATGCGCTCGTGATCGAAAGACGCCCGAGTTGATGCGGGCCGACGATACCTAGCAAAGCGAAGTCATCGAAGCCGCGCACGGCTTTGCTGAACCGCCGCATCAACTCATCGCGCAACGCACCCTCAGGCAGGTTCATCTCGAATATCGGATGGATGCCGCGTTCACAACCATAACTTTCCAGGCGTGTCGGCATGGTCAGCGAAACGGCATTTTCATCAATCGCATCGTCCCGATAGCTGAACACGCTGTCGACACCTGCGTTCCCGCGCCCCAATCTTCCAACCTCATGGCCGCCGACGCAGACTTGCAAGCGGTCCAATGCCTCAGCCATGGAAGTTCACCTTGCGCAGCGTGTCGAGTGTCGGCCGTCGAGAGGCGCGGGGGATTGCGGCCAATTCGTAGCCGAATCCGTTAAGAATCGCTTCGACTTTACGCAGACCGATTTCCGAGATTGTGTTGTTTTCAATCCCCGAGATTGTTGCGCGGCTCATGCCGTATTGCTGCGCCAACGCTTGCTGGGACAGCTTTTCAGCCTTACGCAAACTTCTGATCAACTCGCCAATTTTCTCCATCACTGCCCCAAATGCATTTTTTACAATGCAAATCCACCAAAAAGAATTTAATTGCATTATAAACAATGCAATTAAATGAGCTTAGCGTAGATGGTCAGCCATCGCTAACGTCTTAACACCGCCCCACAAACCCCAGCTCAAAAACAGTGCCGTCGGCGTCACTCCTCACCCGCACCTGCCCACCATGCAACTGCATGATCGACTGCACGATCGCCAAACCCAGCCCACCCGAATCTCCCGGTTCCGCACGTGAAGGATCGACGCGGTAGAAGCGGTCGAACAGTTTGCCCAGATACTCAGGCGCGATGACCGGGCCGTGGTTGTGCACTTGCAGCCAGCACATACCCGGTTCATCACGGCGTTGCAGGCTGATCAGGGTGCCGGGGTCGGCGTGGCGTACGGCGTTGGCCAGCAGGTTGCCGAGGGCGCGTTGCAGCAGTTGCTGGTCGGCGAGCAATTCGCCGTGCATGCGGTTTTGCAGCTGGAGATTGCGATCATCGGCCAGGGCTTCGAAGTAATCGCAGAGTTCGTCGCCGACGTTGCGCAAGTCCAGTGTGTGCAGATTGAGCGCACGTTCGGCCTGTTCGGCGCGGGCGAGGAACATCAGGTTCTCGGCCATGCGCTTGAGCCGTTCGAACTCTTCCATGTTCGAGGCCAGCACTTCCTGATATTCGGCCGTGCTGCGCGGATGGTTCAGCGCCTGGCCGTTGCTGGCCAGCAAGGTGTGCAGCGGCGTGCGGATTTCGTGGGCAAGGTCGGCGGAGAACTGCGACAGGCGCTGCACGCTGTCGTCCAGCCGCGCCAGCATGGTGTTGAGCGCGTGCACCGGTTCGCGCAGTTCGCTCGGCGTGCCGTCGACCGGCAGGCGTCGATCGAGGCTGCGCAGATCGATACTGCGCACCGCTTCGCTCAACTGATGCAAGGGCTGCAAGCCACGCCGCAGCAACAGCAGGCCCAGAGCGAAAGCGAGCAACGCGCCGAGGCCGACGGACAGATACAGACGCAGGCGATAACTGCCGAGCATCTGCTCGCGCTCGCTGAGCACTTTGCCGGCGATCACCGTCAGGGTTTCACCGTTGGGGCCTTGGGCCTGGCCGGACAGCAAGGCCAGCTCGGCGCCGTCACTGGCCTGCCAGGTGAGCACGTCACGGCGCTGCGGCATTTGCTCTCGCGGTAATGCATTGAGCGCCGGCAATTCACGTTGGCGCGGGTTGATCGCGATCACGCTGGAACCGTCGGCCCGGCGCACCAGCAGCAGACTGTCGAGATTACCGAGCATGTTCTGATACAACCGTGGCCGTGCCTGCAACGCGTCGAGGCTATCGCTGTCGGCGAGCAAGGCGCGCACTTGCTCGAGGCGACCGAGCAGGGCCATGTCGTCACGAAAGGCCAATTCCGAGGCCAGCGAGCGGTAGAGAAACACGCCGATTGCGCTCAGCACCAGCGCGCAGACCATGGCGAAGGCCAGCGCCAATCGCCAGGCGATCGACTTACTCCACATCGTCCGGCGCTTCCAGTTGATAACCGACGCCGCGCACGGTGTGGATAAGTTTCGGCATGTACGGATCATCAACCTTGGCGCGCAGACGCCGGACGGCGACTTCGACCATGTTGGTGTCGCTGTCGAAATTCAGGTTCCACACTTGCGAGGCGATCAGCGTGCGCGAGAGCACTTCGCCCTGGCGGCTGGCGAGCAGCTGCAACAGGGCGAACTCCTTGTTGGTCAGGGCAATGCGCTGGCCGCCGCGACTGACCCGGCGGCGCAATACGTCGATTTCCAGGTCGGCAATGCTGTACGACTCGGCTTCGCGCATCGGCCCGCGTCGCAGCAGCGTGCGCACGCGCGCGAGCAGTTCGGCGAAGGCGAAGGGTTTGAGCAGGTAGTCATCGGCGCCCAGCTCAAGACCACGGACGCGGTCTTCGATGGCGTCCTTGGCGGTGAGAAACAGCACCGGTGTAGCGCCGCGCTGGCGAATCAGTTGCAACAATTGCCAGCCGTTGAGGCCGGGCAGCATCACGTCGAGGATGATCAGGTCATATTCCTGCTGCTCGATAAAATAGCGGCCGTCGAGGCCATTGAGCGCCACATCCACGGCGAAACCCGACTCGCCCAGGCCCTTGGCAAGGAAATTCGCGGTTTTGGCTTCATCTTCTACGACCAGCAAACGCATGGCACACCTCGATTGATCAGGTACACAGGCTAGGCGTGTTCGCCGCCGTTGCCCATTACAAACTTGTAATCCGCCTGACGGGGTTCTGACGAAGTACGCCGGTTAAGGTGCAGACCTTCTCAATCGGAGCCTGCACATGACCGTCAAATACCTTGTCGCCAGCCTGATCCTCGGCCTCAGCGGCGCCGCGAGCGCCACGCCAGAACTGCCGCGCCACGCCGATCTCGACCTGAAAACCGCACGCTGGCTGGCGGACAAGGCGATGAGCAGTTGCACCGGCACGGTGTCGGTGCTCGACCGTGGCGGCAACCTGCTGGTGACTCTGCGTGGTGACGGCGTTGGCCCGCACAACACCGCCGCCAGCCAGCGCAAGGCCTACACCGCGCTGTCGACCAAGACGCCGACGCGGCTGTTCGCCGAGCGCGCCCGCAGCAACCCGGAAACCGCCAACCTCAACACCCTCGATGAATTGCTCTTGCTCGGCGGCGGCATTCCGCTGTTCGCCGGCAGCGAACTGGTCGGCGCGATGGGCGTGGCCGGTTCCGGCGGCGGTGAGCAAGACGAAAACTGCGCCCGCGCCGCCGCCGACAAAGCCGGCCTGACCATCACCCGTTCCCACTAAGGAGATCCACCATGACCACTCTGCGTACGACTCTCGCCGCCCTTGGCCTGAGCGCTGTTTCGAGCCTGGCGCTGGCCGCCGGCAATCCGTTGAGCGTGCACGTGCTCAACCTGGAAAACGGCCTGCCGTCACCGGGCATCAACGTCACCCTGGAAAAACACGTCGGCGAAAACTGGCAGCCACTGGCCCAAGGCACCACCAACGAACAAGGGCGGATCGCCGAACTGTTCCCGGCCAAACAGCCATTCGAAGCCGGTGAATACCGCGTGGTGTTCAAGACCGGCGAGTACTACCAGAAGATCAAGCACGAGACGTTCTTCCCGGAAATTCCGGTGATCTTTCAGGTCAAGCAGACAGATCAGCACTACCACATCCCGCTGCTGCTGAGCCCGTACGGTTTCTCGACCTATCGCGGTTCGTAATCCAAACGCAGATCCTTTGTAGGAGTGAGCCTTTGTGGTGAGGGGATTTATCCCCGCTGGCGTGCGCAGCAGTCCCTTTTTCAGGGCCGCTTCGCGCCCCAGCGGGGATAAATCCCCTCGCCACAGGTGCCAGTTCCGACATTGGATCGGCGTGAGTTTTTAGATCGTGGCCAAGGCACGCAGTCTTGCGGCATCGAGGATTTCGATCTCGCCGTAGGCCAACCCGATAATCCCCTGCCCCTGCAGATCCTTGAGGATCTGATTGGTGGTCTGCCGCGACAGCGACAGCATCGCCGCCAATTGCTCCTGCGGCAGTTGCAGCACCCGACGCGGTGCGTCGAGTTCGCCGTAGCCTTCGGCGATCATCAGCAAGCGATGCGCCAGACGTGCCGGGGCTGGCAGCAGGCTCAGCTGTTCGAGATTGATGAAGGCCAGGCGCAATTTGTGGCTCATCAACAGCGCCAGATGCCGCCAGTACTGCGGCTGTTCGTCGAGCAATTTGAGCAACGCCGCCTGGGGAATATTCAGCAAGGTACACGGCCCGACCGCATAGGCGTCATGGGTGCGTGGCTGGCCGTCGAACAGGCAGATTTCGCCGAACCAGTGCGGCGCCTCAACCAGACTCAACAACGCCTCCTTGCCTTGCTCGCTGACCGCGCCGATACGCACTGCGCCATCGAGCACCGCGTACAGACCGCACGGCGCATCGCCACGCTGGAACAGTCGTTGTCCCGCCGTCAGCCGCCGCTCCCGGGCCAGCGCCAGCAGGCTATCCTGAAAAGATGCAGGCAGATGGCTGAACCACTGGCCGCTGAGCAACCGTGCACGAATTTGCATAACCACTCCTGGAGTGTCGCCTGCCCGACAGAGCGAACGCGGATCCCGAGGGATGATGCATTCAACCCCACTGGAGGAACAACAATGAAAAGCCTCGTCGACCACCTCAGTCAATACGCCGCCTACCACCGCGACCCGCGCAACATCGCCAGCCACTTTATCGGCATTCCGCTGATCGTGGTGGCGGTGGCTGTCCTGCTGTCACGGCCGCAATGGACACTGGGCGGGTTGTGGATATCTCCAGCCGTTTTAGTGGCGCTGGCCTCGGCGTGGTTTTACCTGCGCCTGGAGTTGAAGCTCGGCGTGTTGATGACGGTACTGATGGGCCTGTCGGTGTGGGCCGGACATGCACTGGCGCAGCAGAGCACCCTGGTCTGGCTGAGCAGCGGCCTGGCGATGTTCGTGATCGGCTGGGTGATCCAGTTTGTCGGGCATCACTATGAAGGGCGCAAACCGGCATTTGTCGATGACATCAGCGGGCTGATTGTCGGGCCGTTGTTTGTCGTGGCCGAGCTGGCGTTCTTGCTCGGGCTGCGGCAGGAATTGAAACAAGAGATCGAGTTGCGGGCGGGGGTGGTGCGGATCAATCCGAATCGCAAAGCGGCGGCTTAGGCCGCTTGAAAGATCGCAGCCTGCGGCAGCTCCTACGGTTGAAAAGCGTTTCCCTGTAGGAGCTGCCGAAGGCTGCGATCTTTTGATCTTAGAGGTTAGCGACTTTCTGCCAGACCTTCGGCTTGAAGAACAAGGTCTCACCCTTGGCCAGGCCGATCAGGCTGTCGTGATCCTTGACCACTTCCGCTTCGATCAGATCGGTCTGCCCCTCCACTTTCAAGGTCACCCGGGTAGTCGCGCCCAGCGGGCGGATATCGCGCACTTCAGCGGCGTGGTGATCTTCCAGCTCATGCTTGGACAACGATACTTCGTGCGGGCGGAACAGCACGTGGTTGTCGTCGCTCAGCAGCAAGCGATTCGAGTCGCCGAGGAAGTGATAGACGAAATCGCTGGCCGGGTTTTCGTAGACGTCGCCCGGTGAGCCGATCTGCTCGATCACACCCTTGTTCATCACTACGATGCGGTCGGCGACTTCCATCGCTTCTTCCTGGTCGTGGGTCACGAACACCGAAGTCAGGTTGATGTCTTCGTGCAGCCGCGCCAGCCAGCGCCGCAGTTCCTTGCGCACCTTGGCGTCGAGGGCGCCGAACGGTTCATCCAGCAGCAGCACTTTCGGCTCCACCGCCAGGGCACGGGCCAAAGCGATGCGCTGACGCTGGCCACCGGACAACTGCTCCGGGTAGCGATCCGACAGCCAGTCCAGTTGCACCATGTTCAGCAATTCATGAACCTTGGTGGCGATCTGGCTTTCGCTCGGGCGCTGGTTTTTCGGTTTCATGCGCAGGCCGAACGCGACGTTGTCGAACACCGTCATGTGGCGGAACAAGGCGTAATGCTGGAACACGAAACCAACGTTACGATCACGCACATCGTGGCCGGAAACGTCCTCGCCGTGAAAAACGATGTTGCCCTGATCCGGAGTTTCCAGACCGGCAATAATCCGCAGCAGCGTGGTCTTGCCGCAGCCCGACGGGCCAAGCAGCGCGACCAGCTCACCGCTGTGGATATCCAGGCTGATGTTGTCCAGCGCCTTGAACGCGTTGAAATTCTTGCTGACGTTACGCACTTCGATCGACATGAATTATTCCTCCGCGGCGCTGGCGCGCAGGCGGTTGATACGGTTTTCGCTCCACTGCTTGAGCAGCAGGATGAAGAGCGCCAGGATCAGCAACAGGCTCGCCACGGCGAACGCGGCAACGTGGTTGTATTCGTTGTAGAGGATCTCGACGTGCAGCGGCAAGGTGTTGGTCACCCCGCGAATGTGCCCGGAAACCACCGACACCGCACCGAACTCGCCCATAGCCCGCGCGGTACACAGCACCACGCCGTAAATCAGGCCCCACTTGATGTTGGGCACGGTGACGTGCCAGAACATCTGCCAGCCATTGGCGCCGAGCAGACGCGCGGCTTCTTCCTCTTGGGTGCCTTGTTCCTGCATCAGCGGAATCAGTTCACGGGCCACGAACGGCACGGTGACAAAAATCGTCGCCAGCACGATGCCCGGCAGGGCGAAGACGATCTGGATGTCGTGATCCTGCAACCACGGCCCGAACAGGCCCTGCGCACCGAACATCAGCACGTAGACCAGACCGGCAATCACCGGCGACACCGAGAACGGCAGGTCGATCAGCGTCACCAGCATGCTCTTGCCACGGAACGAGTATTTGCTCACGCACCATGCCGCACTGACGCCAAACACCAGGTTCAGCGGCACCGAGATCAGCACGGCGAACACGGTGAGTTTCAATGCCGAAAGCGCGTCCGGCTCAAAGATCGCGGTGAAGAACGCACCGAGGCCATTCTTCAAACCCTGCGACACCACGATGAACAACGGCAGCAACAGAAACAGGAAAAAGATCAGCCAGCCAAGACCGATCAGGATTCTGCGCGAAGTGGCACTGCCACGGCGCGCAGCGTTGGCCGAAGAGGCGGCCGCAATGGACGATTGGGACATGTTCGCGCCTCCTTAGGGGGTTTCGATGCGCCGCTGCAGCAAGTTGATCAGCAGCAACAGGATGAAGGAAACCACCAGCATCAGTACGCCGATGGCGGTAGCGCCGGTGTAATCGTACTGGTCGAGTTTGACCATGATCAGCAGCGGCAGGATCTCGGTTTTCATCGGCATGTTGCCGGCAATGAAAATCACCGAACCGTACTCGCCGACGCCACGCGCAAAGGCCAGCGCAAAACCGGTCAGCCAGGCGGGCAGCAAGGCCGGAACCAGAATGTGGCGGAATACCTGCCATGGCTTCGCACCCAGGCACGCCGCCGCTTCTTCGACTTCACGGGGAATATCGGCCAGCACCGGCTGCACCGTGCGCACCACGAACGGCAGCGTGACGAAGGTCAGTGCGAGGGTGATGCCCAGCGGGGTGTAGGCGATTTTGAAACCGAGGTCAGCGGCAAATTGCCCGACCAGCCCGGCCGGCGCGTACAGCGCGGTCAGCGCGATACCGGCCACGGCTGTCGGCAGGGCGAACGGCAGATCGATCATCGCGTCGATCACCTTGCGCCCGGGGAAGGTGTAGCGCACCAGCACCCAGGCCAGCAATGTACCGATGATGCCGTTGATGATCGCCGCACACAGCGCGGTGCCGAAGCTCAGCTTCAACGCCGCCAGCACCCGCGGTGCGGAGATGATCGTCCAGAACTGATCCCAGGTCAGCTGGGCGGCGTGGACGAACATCGCCGCCAGCGGGATAAGCACAATCAGGCTGAGGTACACCAAGGTGTAACCCAGCGTCAGCCCGAAGCCGGGTATGACGGGGGAGATACGACGCGACATAAGAGTCCCTGGTTAAAAGCATTCCGCTGAACGCATCAATGTGAGAGCGAGCTTGCTCGCGAAGAGGGAGTATCAATCAACTCTAGGTCGTCTGACACTCCGCTTTCGCGAGCAGGCTCGCTCCCACATTTGCCGCGCCTGGCTTCAGGCTTGCTGTGTGGCTGAAGTCAGATTACTGCGCCTGATAGATCTGGTCGAACACGCCGCCGTCGTTGAAGAATTTCGGCTGCGCGGATTTCCAGCCGCCGAAGTCCTTGTCGATGGTCACCAGTTCCAGTTTCGGGAACTGCTGGGCGTACTTGGCCGCTACGTCCTTGTCACGTGGACGATAGAAGTTTTTCGCGGCGATTTCCTGGCCGGCCGGGCTGTACAGATGCTTGAGGTAGGCTTCGGCGATCTGCGCGTTGCCCTTCTTCTCGGCATTCTTGTCGACCACCGCCACGGGTGGTTCGGCGAGGATCGACAGCGACGGCACGACGATATCGAACTTGTCTGCGCCGCCGTCTTCTTTCAGCGCCAGGAACGCTTCGTTTTCCCAGGCCAGCAACACGTCGCCCTGACCGTTGTTGACGAAGGTAATGGTCGAACCACGGGCGCCGGTGTCAAGGATCGGCACGTGCTTGAACAGAGCCTGTACGTATTCCTTCGCCTTGGCTTCATCTCCGCCGTTGGCTTTCAGGCCATAGGCCCAAGCGGCGAGGAAGTTCCAGCGCGCACCGCCCGAGGTTTTCGGGTTCGGCGTAATCACCGAGACGTCGTTCTTGACCAGATCGCCCCAGTCCTTGATGCCTTTCG
Organism: Pseudomonas sp. Sample_11; assembly: GCF_004307505.1. Lineage (NCBI taxonomy): Bacteria > Pseudomonadati > Pseudomonadota > Gammaproteobacteria > Pseudomonadales > Pseudomonadaceae > Pseudomonas > Pseudomonas sp. Sample_11. The sequence goes on along the minus strand of NZ_RCOD01000088.1, from coordinate 10,346 downwards.
GGTTGCCCTTGCGCACCAGGAACACGATGGTCGAGGTGTACGGCGTGCTCGCTTCCGGCAGACGCTTCTGCCAGTCGGCGGGCAGGCTCTTGCCGAGCTTGGCGATTTCATCGATGTCGCCAGCCAGGGCCAGGGTCACCACGTCAGCCCGCAGACCGTCGATCACCGCACGGCCCTGCTTGCCCGAACCGCCATGGGACTGCTGGATTTTCACCGTGTCGCCGGCATGATCCTGCTGCCAGAACTTGATGAATTCGGCGTTGTATTCCTGATACAGCTCCCGCGTCGGGTCATACGACACGTTGAGCAGCTCGTAATCCTTGGCAACGGCGGAACCGGCAAACACGGCACTGGCCAGCGCGGCCAAAGCATAACGGCGAATCGACGACATGGTGAAAGCTCCTGGAATTCCTGGTGGTGGCTTGTTCTTATGTATTGCTGGAATCGGTCCCGTTTCAAAGATCGCCGCCTTCGCCAGCTCCTGCACACAGCCCCCTGTAGGAGCCGCCGAAGGCTGCGATCTTTTGATCTCAGCCCGGTTGCTTACCGGGTTGCTGCAAACGGAATTTCTCTTTGCGTTCGATCTGTACGACTTGCGCGTTGTGCACAGTGATCTCCACCGCGCCGAACCGCAGATCGCGCAGGGCGCTCTGGATTTCCCGCAAGATGGTGCTTTCGTCCTGACCGTCAACGCTGCGAAGGGATGCGCTCATGGTGCTGCTCCTTTGAAGGGGATTTGCCTGGCAGTGGGCGGCACTGCGTTCGGCGTGGGAGCAATATAAGAGAGGCATGGATATTCTTAAAAAGACTATTTAAGAATGTTTATATAACTAGAAAACATTATGAGCGAGGGCAAGGAGTTTGCGCTGATTTGAACTCGTCAAGAGAACTTGTGGCGAGGGGATTCATCCCCGTTGGACTGCGTAGCAGTCCCATTTCTTGGGGCCGCTACGCGACCCAACGGGGATAAATCCCCTCACCACAAGGTCGGTGATAGCCAGATAGGTCTTTTCAGCCAATCAATGGCGTTTTCGCCCAATCAAGCCGATCCGCAGACACCGGCCGCCCAAACCAGTAGCCCTGCCCCAGATCGCATTCCTGCGCCAACAGAAATGCCGCCTGCTCAGCCTGCTCGATCCCCTCGGCATGCACCTGCATACCCATGCTCCGCGCCAGCGCGATGATCACCCGGACAATCGCCACGTCATCCTCATCCCACGGCAACCCGGCGACGAAGCCCTGATCGATCTTGAGTTTCTGCACCGGCAGGCGCTTAAGCCGCAGCAACGACGAATAACCGGTGCCGAAATCATCGATGGCCAGACGCACACCCAGCTCGCGCAAGCGATGCATCTGTTCCAGCGCCACTTCGGGATCGTCCATCACCGCGCTTTCGGTAACTTCCAGCTCCAGATACGCCGGATCCAGCCCGGTGTCGTGCAGCACCTGCGCCACCTGCTGGTAAAGCTCACGCCGGGCAAACAGCCGCGACGAAACATTCACCGCGACGAACGCCAGCACCACACCGCTCTGCTGCCATTGGCACATCTGTCGGCAGGCCTGCTGCATCACCCAGGCATCGATCTCGGCGATCAGCCCGGTGCGCTCGGCAATCGGAATGAATTCTGCCGGCGACACCAGCCCGCGCTGCGGATGCTGCCAGCGCACCAGTGCCTCGACGCCGATCAGACGGCTGCTGTGCAGGTCATGCACCGGTTGGTAGTAGACGCGCAACTCCTCCTGCTCCAGTGCACGGCGCAGCTCGAAGGCGATTTCGACCCGTTGCTGGGCATGGGCGGTCAGTTCTTCGGTGTACAGCGCGTAGCCATTGCGCCCGCTGCTTTTGGCCTTGAACAGCGCGCTGTCGGCGTTGCGTAACAACTGCTCTGCGCTGAGGGCATCGCTGGGAAACAGGCTGATACCGATGCTTGCGTTGATGAACAGTTGATTGCCATCTACCAGCACCGGCTCCTTCAAGGCGTCCAGAGTCCGTTGCGCCAGCGCGGCGGCCTGGGCCGGCTGTGGACAACTTTCCGCGAGCACCGCGAACTCGTCACCGCCGAGCCGTGCGAGGGTGATGCCGGGGCCGAACAATGCCTGCAACCGCGTCGCCACCGCTTTGAGCAATCGGTCGCCGACGTTATGCCCGAGGCTGTCGTTGATCATCTTGAAATGATCCAGATCGAGCATCAGCAGCGCGCAGCCACGCTTGTGTGTCTGCGCGGAAGACAACGCCTGCTCGGCGCGGTCGCTGAACAGCAGGCGATTGGGCAGATCGGTCAACGGATCGTGATGCGCCAGGTGTTTGAGTTCGGACTCGGAATCCTTGATCGCACTGATGTCGGAGAACACCGCCACGTAATGGCTGAGCCGGCCGAAATCATCGTTAATCACCCGAATGGTCTGCCACTGTGGATAAATCTCGCCGGTCTTGCGCCGGTTCCAGATCTCGCCGCTCCATTCACCTTCAGCCTCAAGGGTGGCGAACATCGCCTGATAGAAGCCCGGCGGATGATGGCCGGACTTGAACAGACTCGGCTGCTGGCCGATGACTTCGTCGCGCCGATAACCGGTGATCTCGATAAAGGCGCGGTTGACGTGGACGATCAGGCCCCGGTGATCGGTAACCAGCACGCCTTCACGGGTGCAATCGAACACGGCGGCCGCCTGACGCAGACGCTCACGGTCGCTGTGGCGCTCGCGCAGGCGGGCACCGATGCCGAGAAACCGACACAGCCGCGCCCGCGCGAGAAAAATCAGCCCGGCGCTGATCGTAGCCAGCAGATAACCGTTGATCAGTTGCCAATGGGTCAGCTCACGGGAGTCATCGAAGAATCTGCTTAATAAATGATCAGAAACTTGCAGCCACAGGGCGGCCAGTACGAGGTAGAGCAGCGCTGCACGCAAGGCATCGCGGTAAGTCGCAGACATTCGGTCGTCCATGTCCCTACAAAAAGGTTGGAATTATAGGTCAAGAAACATTCAGCGACTTCTTATCTGAAAGGGCGACTGGTTTTATCTGTGTGCTTAGTGATAATGCAACGGCTGTTTTTATCTTTATCGAGGGCCCTATAGCCTATGTGGTACGAAGGTTTTCTTGGCTTGTCGGCCTGGTCACTGGTCGCGGTCACCCTGCTGATGACCCATGTGACGATTGTTGCCGTCACGGTCTATCTGCACCGTTACTCGGCCCACCGCTCGCTCGAGCTGAATGCGGGTCTCAAGCACTTTTTCCGTTTCTGGCTGTGGCTGACCACGGCGCAGAACACCCGCGAGTGGACCGCCATCCACCGCAAACATCACGCCAAATGCGAAACCGAAGATGACCCGCACAGCCCGGTCATCAAGGGTCTGTCCACGGTGCTGCGCACCGGTGCCGAGCTGTACCGCAGCGAAGCGCAGAACCCGGAAACGCTGCGCATCTACGGCAAGAACTGCCCGGAAGACTGGATCGAACGCAACGTCTACAGCCGCTATCCGCTGCTGGGCGTGGCGATCATGGGTGTGATCGACCTGCTACTGTTCGGCACCATCGGCATCACCATCTGGGCGATCCAGATGATGTGGATTCCGGTGTGGGCCGCTGGCGTGATCAACGGTCTGGGCCATGCCGTCGGCTACCGCAACTTCGAATGCCGTGACGCGGCGACCAATCTGGTGCCGTGGGGCATCCTGATCGGCGGCGAAGAGCTGCACAACAACCATCACACCTACCCCAACTCCGCCAAGCTGTCGGTGAAGAAGTGGGAATTCGACCTCGGCTGGGCGTGGATCAAGGTCTTCTGCTTCCTGCGTCTGGCCAAGGTGCAGCGGGTCGCACCGATTGCCCACCGCGTCGAAGGCAAGGGCAGCCTGGACATGGACACCGCCATGGCGATCCTCAACAACCGCTTCCAGATCATGGCCCAGTACCGCAAATTGGTGATCGGCCCGCTGGTCAAGCAAGAGCTGGCCAAGGTCGATCATTCGGTGCGCCACCAGTTCCACCGGGCCAAACGCCTGCTGTCGCGGGAAACCAGCCTGCTGGAAGACCGTCATCACTTGCGCATCCAGACCATGCTCGAACACAGCCATGCGCTGAAAGTGATCTACGAGAAACGCCTGGCTTTGCAGCAGATCTGGGTCAAGACCAGTTCCAATGGCCACGACATGCTCGCTGCCATCAAGGAATGGATTCACGAGGCCGAGGCCAGTGGCATCCAGTCGTTGCGTGACTTTGCTGATCAGCTGAAAACCTACTCGCTGCGTCCTGCGACTGCCTGACCGGCAATGAGGCTGTGATCTCGAAGATCGCAGCCTCGTTGCACACGTCGCCTCCTTAACCCCGCCGCCCGGCGGGACTCGGTAATGGCCGGGAACTTCGCCGAAAATCCCCTATCTCAAAGACACTTCGCCATCCCGGCGGGCTGTCCTGTGGCCGTTGTCGACATTGCGGCGCGCCCTTTGAGATTTGTGCCGATGGTCAACAACAACCAGAAAGACACATCCTTCACCCAATGGCCTGAGGCCGCGCAAACGCTGATGGCGCTGATGCATGCGCAGGGCGAAGTCGCGCGCCTGAGCGAGCGCGAACAATTGATCAGTTCGCTGCTGGTCAGCGTCAACGCCGTACTCTGGGCTTTCAACTGGGAAACCCGCCAGGTGCTGTACGTCAGTCCGGCCTATGAACGGATCTTCGGCCGTTCCGCCGCGTTGTTGCTGGCAGACTACAACCAATGGCGCGACAGCATTTACCCCGATGATCTGGAGTACGCCGAGCAGAGCCTCGCCGAAGTCCTGCACCGAGGTGCGGTGGAAGATCGCGAGTACCGCATCATCGCGGCCGATGGCCAGGTGCGCTGGCTCAGCGACAAATGCTTTATCAATCGCCAGGACGAGCCCGGGCAGCCGGTGATCATCGTCGGCATCGCCGAAGACATCACCGACAAAAAACACATGGAAACCGAGCTGCAACGCTTGGCCACCACCGATGTGCTGACGCAAAGCAGCAACCGCCGCCATTTCTTCGAATGCGCCCACCGCGAGTTCGCCGAGGCCCGCCGCCAAGGCACACCGCTGGCCTTCCTGCTGCTGGACATCGACGATTTCAAAGTGATCAACGACAGCTACGGCCACCCCGAAGGCGACAATGTGCTGCAACGGATCGCCGAATGCGGGCGCGGCTCATTGCGCCGTGGCGACCTGTTCGGGCGGATTGGCGGTGAGGAGTTCGCCGCGGTGTTTCCCGGCTGCGCGCCGGAGATGGCCGTGCAAGTGGCGGAGCGCCTGCAACAGGAGATCCAGCGACTGCGCTTCAACCACGACGGCCAAGCATTCAGCATCACAGTTAGCCAGGGCCTGACCAACCTCACCGACGAAGACAAGAGCCTGGACAGCCTGTTCGCCCGCGCGGATGCCGCGATGTACGAGGCGAAACGGCAGGGCAAGAACCGGATCATTGCGGCCTGATCCGTATTTTGTGGCTGCCGCAATTCCTGTGGGAGCGGGCTTGCCCGCGATGAGGCCTGCACCTTCAACAAAAATGTTGCCTGCGCTGGCGCCTTCGCGAGCAGGCTCGCTCCCACATTGGAATGTGGTGATCTGTCATTTGCGCATCCGCATCAACTCCGGCAGCCCGATCTTGAGCAATCGCGCCGTCCGGCTCTTCGCCAGCTCCTCTACGCCTTCGTGCTCGGTCAGCCGCGCCATCTGCGCAGCCATGTGCATCACCAGCGCCTCGCGACTGTAAACGCCACCACCGAGCTGGTAGGCCGAAGCAATCAACTCGCGCAACTCCAGCGGCAGACGCCAGCGGGTGCGCAATGCCGAGCCATAAGAGGCGCCAAACTTCGCCAACGCTTCACCGACCTCCTCCAACTCGTCCAGTTCGCCGCCAGCTTGCTGCCATTCCTGCAGGCAGCGCAGCAGCGCCAGATCACCGAGCCGATGCAGCATGCCCGCGCAATAGCAGCGCTCCTGATCCAGATCGAGCAGGCGTGCCAGCGTGCGGGCGTATTCCGCCGTGTGCAGTGACAGCCCCCAATAGCGCTCGGCGTAATCCGCCAGGCATGGATCGCTGAGCCGCGCGCTGCGTTTGAGCGCCAGCCCGAGAATCAGGTTCATGCTCTGCCCGGTGCCGAGTCGGTGCAGCGCCTGGGCCAGGGTTTGCACCGGCGCGCCGTAGTGTTGCGCGGCACTGTTGGCGGCTGCGATCAGCACGGCGGTAATCTGCGGATCGGTGCGGACCTCTTCCTCCAGCAGCTTGAGGTCGAGCCCCTCGGGATTGAGGCTGCGCTTGACCGCCACTTGCACGTCGGTCATCAACGGCGCGCCATCGGCCTGCTCGCGACGCCGCTCAAGGAACACCGACAGGGTCATGCCCGGCGCCAGTGCCGGCACTTCGCAAACCACTGCTTCGCCAGCGTTGAGCAGCAACCCCTGCAAGCGCTCGGTCAGGCCTTCCATGTTCAACGGTTTGGTCAGGTACGCCGTCGGCGCCAGCGGAATCGCTTCGCGCACGCTGGCGCTGTCGTTGCGGCTGCTCATCAGAATGAACGGCAACGGCGGATTGCGTTTGCGCTGGCGGACGCTGCGCAGCACATGCAATCCGTCGATGCCAGGCAGCTCCCAATCGACGATGGCCAAGTCATAGGGCACCTCGTTGAGCAACGACATCGCCTGCTGGCCATCGGCACACAAATCCAGGCGCGCATCGCAGCGCACGTTGAGCAGCACTTGTTTGAGCAGGTCGCGGGACCAGGGATCAGCCTCGGCAATCAACACCCGGGGTACGGCGGGTAAATCAACGGCAGTCATGCGCGCTCTCCTTGCAATGTCTGAACCTTAGCCAATGCTGGCGATTCGATACAGCGCAAACCCGTCCGATGTGTTTCAAGGGACGAAAAAAACCCGCCGAAGCGGGTTTTTGTCGAGCGGGTCACAGCAATGGATCAGAGTTCAGAGAAGCACTCTTCGATGATCGCCAGGCCTTTGTCCAGTTGCTCGTCCGGCGACGTCAGCGGAACCAGCACACGCAGCACGTTACCGTAAGTGCCGCAGGACAGCAGGATCAGGCCCTTGTCACGCGCCTTGGCCACCACGGCAGCCACAGCAGTCGGGTTCGGCTTGTGGCTGTCGCCGTTTTCGAACAGCTCGACCGCGATCATTGCGCCCAGCGCACGCACTTCACCGATCACCGGGTACTTGGCCTGAATCGCCTTCAAACCGGTGACCAGGCGCTCGCCGACAGCCTTGCAGCGGTCCAGCAGTTGCTCTTCTTCAAACACTTCCATGACTGCCAGCGCAGCGGCGCAAGCGATCGGGCTACCGGCGTAAGTGCCGCCCAGGCCGCCTGGAGCAATGGCGTCCATGTATTCGGCCTTGCCGCACACGCCGGCCAGCGGGAAGCCGCCAGCGATGGACTTGGCGAAAGTGGTCAGGTCGGCGGCAACGCCCATCTGTTCCATGGCGAAGAAGGTGCCGGTACGGCCAGCGCCGGTCTGCACTTCGTCAGCGATCAGCAGGATGCCGTGCTGGTCGCACAGCGCACGCAGACGCTTCATGAATTCCTTCGGCGCGACGTAGAAACCGCCTTCGCCCTGCACCGGCTCGATGATGATTGCAGCGATGTCTTTCGGCTCGGCGTCGTTCTTGAAGATGCGTTCGATGGAAGCGATCGAATCGTCGATGCTCACGCCATGCAGTTCGTTCGGGTACAACGCGCGGAAGATGCCGCCTGGCATCAGGCCCATGCCCGCCGAGTACGGCACAACTTTACCGGTCAAACCCAGGGTCATCATGGTGCGACCGTGGTAAGCGCCGGTGAAGGCAATCACGCCAGCGCGGCCAGTGGCGGCACGGGCGATCTTCACGGCGTTTTCAACGGCTTCGGAACCGGTGGTGACCAGCAGGGTTTTCTTGGCGAAATCACCTGGCACCTTGGCGTTGATTTTTTCGCACAGCTCAACGTACGGCTCGTAGGCCAGTACCTGGAAGCAGGTGTGGGTCAGCTTGTTCAGCTGTTCAGTCACGGCGGCGATGATTTTCGGGTGCACGTGGCCGGTGTTCAGTACAGCGATACCGCCAGCGAAGTCGATGAACTCGCGACCTTCAACGTCGGTCACGGTGGCGTTCTTTGCCGACTCGGCGAAGATCGGGTGAATCTGGCCAACACCACGAGGTACGGCATTGGTGCGGCGGGCCATCAGTTCAGCGTTAGTCTTGCTCATTACAGTCCTCATTCGCCGCTCATCGGGCGGCGTGGTTCAAGGATGAAGCGGGAGGAATCGGCGGTGGCAGCATGCGATGATCGACTGCCACGGCGTTCCTGGCCGCAGAGAAATTTCCTGTTTGAAACGACGCAAAGGGACAGCGCTCTCGTGCCCTTTGCGTTTGCAGCAATCCCTTTCCCGGCTTAGATGCCCAGGCAGAGGTATTTGATTTCCAGGTAGTCTTCGATGCCGTACTTGGAGCCTTCACGGCCCAGGCCCGAGGCCTTGATGCCGCCGAACGGCGCGACTTCGTTGGAGATCAGCCCGGTGTTGACGCCGACCATGCCGTACTCCAGCGCTTCGGCGACACGGAACACACGGCCGAGGTCACGAGCGTAGAAGTAAGAAGCCAGACCGAATTCGGTGTCGTTGGACATGGCGATCACTTCGGCTTCGTCTTTGAAGCGGAACAGCGGCGCCAGCGGACCGAAGGTTTCTTCCTTGGCCACGGCCGCGTTTTTCGGCACGTTGGTCAGGATGGTCGGCTCGAAGAAATTGCCTTCCATCGCCTTGCCGCCCGCCAGTACGGTGGCGCCTTTGCTTACGGCGTCAGCGATGTGTTCCTGAACCTTGGCCACGGCTTTTTCGTCGATCAGCGGTCCGGTGGTGGTGCCGTCTTCCAGACCGTTGCCGATCTTCAGTTTGGCCACAGCCACTTTCAGCTTCTCGGCGAACGCATCGTAGACCGCGTCCTGAATGTACAGACGGTTGGCGCAGACGCAGGTCTGACCGTTGTTGCGGTACTTGGAAATGATCGCGCCTTCGACGGCCTTATCCAGATCGGCGTCGTCGAACACGATGAACGGCGCGTTGCCGCCCAGTTCCAGCGAGACTTTCTTGATGTCCTTGGCGCATTCGGCCATCAACTGGCGACCGATTTCGGTCGAGCCGGTGAAGGACAGTTTGCGCACGATCGGGTTGCTGGTCAGCTCGCTGCCGATGTCACCGGCGCTGCCGGACACCACGCTGAACACACCCGCCGGAATGCCCGCGCGCTGAGCCAGTTCGGCGAGGGCGAAAGCGGAAAATGGAGTTTGCGATGCTGGCTTGAGCACCATGGTGCAACCGGCGGCCAGCGCCGGGCCGGCCTTGCGGGTGATCATTGCCGCCGGGAAGTTCCACGGGGTGATCGCAGCGGTGACGCCGATCGGCTGCTTGATCACGATCAGGCGCTTGTCCGGCTGGTGGCCTGGAATCACATCACCGTAGATGCGCTTGGCTTCTTCGGCGAACCACTCGATGAACGATGCGGCGTAAACGATTTCGCCCTTGGCTTCGGCCAGCGGCTTGCCCTGCTCGAGGGTCATCAGGCGCGCGAGGTCGTCCTGGTTCTCGATCATCAGTTCGAACCAGCGACGCAGCTTGCCGGCACGCTCTTTGGCGGTCAGCGCACGCCAGGCCGGCAGCGCCTTGTCGGCGGCCTCGATGGCACGGCGGGTTTCAGCGGCGCCCATCTTCGGCACGGTGCCGAGGATTTCGCCGGTGGCCGGGTTGTTGACCTTGATCGTCTGACCGTTGTCGGCATCGACCCAAGCGCCATCGATGAAGGCTTGCTGGCGGAACAACTGGGTGTCTTTAAGCTGCATGTCGGCTTTCCTTAACAGCACCGCGGCCTGCGCGGAGCAAATTATGATTGTAGAAAGGCGCCTCGCAAGGCTGCCGTCAGGGAAATCAGTGAGCGGATTGTGGCGCATCAACAGTGCACGACCGGGCGCACTTGCGCTGCAACATCCCGCCAAAGAGCGTTTGAAATCTCAAACGGATCGTAGGTTCAAAGGGGGTAAAGGACAATAGGTCGTTCGAAAAAAAGAACAAAAATGCCGCTTTTCAGATCAACGTACCGAAAACCCTTGCCGCAGGAAAAACCTTAGATCAACCCCGGCAAAGCGCCAAGCGAGGGTTTTGCAGGACGTTACCGCTTTAAGGAATGCAGCGATTTTGTGTCGACACGCACACTGACAAAACCCGCCAAACCCGGCATGGACGCCCCGAGCCGACCTAGGTATGATGTCGCCCGCTGCACCAGTAGCTCAGCTGGATAGAGTACTGCCCTCCGAAGGCAGGGGTCGTGGGTTCGAATCCCGCCTGGTGCACCAT
>NZ_RCOD01000046.1:14911-58398 GCF_004307505.1 Pseudomonas sp. Sample_11 | reverse complement strand
CGCTGGTCAACTCCATCGTTGCCCTGCACGCCACCGGCGGCTCGACCAACCACACTCTGCACATGCCGGCCATCGCCATGGCCGCTGGCATTCAACTGACCTGGCAGGACATGGCCGACCTCTCCGAAGTCGTCCCGACCCTGAGCCACGTCTACCCGAACGGCAAAGCCGACATCAACCACTTCCAGGCAGCGGGCGGCATGTCGTTCCTGATCCGCGAACTGCTCGGCGCAGGCCTGCTGCATGAAGACGTCAACACCGTGCTCGGCCATGGCCTGAGCCAGTACACCAAGGAGCCGTTCCTCGATAACGGTGAGTTGGTCTGGCGCGAAGGGCCGACCGACAGCCTCGACGAAAACATCCTGCGTCCGGTGTCCCGTGCGTTCTCGCAGGAGGGCGGCTTGCGGGTGATGGAAGGCAACCTCGGTCGCGGCGTGATGAAGGTTTCCGCCGTTGCGCTGGAAAACCAGATCGTCGAAGCGCCGGCGATGGTGTTCCAGGATCAACAGGATCTGGCCGATGCGTTCAAGGCCGGTCTGCTGGAGAAGGATTTTGTTGCCGTGATGCGCTTCCAGGGCCCGCGCTCCAACGGCATGCCGGAGCTGCACAAGATGACGCCATTCCTCGGCGTATTGCAGGATCGCGGCTTCAAAGTGGCATTGGTGACTGACGGGCGCATGTCCGGCGCGTCGGGGAAAATCCCCGCAGCGATTCACGTCAGCCCGGAAGCTTATGTCGGTGGCGCTTTGGCACGCGTGCAAGAGGGCGATATCATCCGCGTCGATGGCGTCAAAGGCACCTTGGAACTGAAGGTCGACGCCGCCGAATTTGCAGCGCGCGAACCTGCCAAAGGCCTGTTGGGCAACAACATCGGCAGCGGCCGCGAGCTGTTTGGCTTCATGCGCATGGCCTTCAGCTCGGCGGAGCAGGGCGCCAGCGCCTTCACTTCTGCCCTGGAGACGCTTAATTGAAACTGGCTTTGGTCGGTGACATCGGAGGCACCAACGCGCGGTTCGCGTTGTGGCAAAACCAGCAACTGCAATCGGTTCAGGTGCTGGCCACGGCCGACTTTGCCAGCCCGGAAGAGGCAATCGCTCTGTACCTGAGCGGGCTCGGCCTGGCGCCGGGTTCGATCGGCTCAGTGTGCCTGTCGGTGGCAGGTCCGGTGAGTGGCGATGAATTCAAGTTCACCAACAACCACTGGCGGCTCAGCCGCAGCGCGTTTTGCAAGACCTTGCAGGTCGAGCAGTTGTTGCTGACCAACGACTTCTCGGCGATGGCGCTGGGCATGACCCGCTTGCAGCCGGGCGAATTCCGCGTGGTCTGCGAAGGCACGCCGGAGCCGTTGCGCCCGGCGGTGGTGATCGGCCCCGGCACTGGCCTGGGTGTCGGCACCTTGCTCGATCTCGGCGAAGGGCGCTTTGCCGCGTTGCCGGGCGAGGGCGGCCACGTCGACCTGCCGCTGAGCAGTCCACGCGAAACGCAACTGTGGCAACACATCTACAACGAAATCGGCCATGTCAGCGCGGAAACCGCGTTGAGCGGCGGCGGCCTGCCTCGACTGTACCGGGCGATCTGCGCGGTGGATGGTCATGAGCCTACGCTTGAAACGCCGGAAGCGATCACCGCCGCTGGCCTTGCCGGTGACCCGATCGCTTTGGAAGTGCTCGAGCAATTCTGCTGCTGGCTCGGCCGCGTTGCCGGCAACAACGTGCTCACCACCGGCGCGCGCGGCGGGGTGTTTATCGTTGGCGGGGTGATTCCACGCTTCGCCGATTTCTTCCTCGCCAGCGGCTTCGCCCGCTGCTTCGCCGACAAAGGCTGCATGAGCGATTACTTCAAAGGCATCCCGGTGTGGCTGGTGACCGCGCCGTATTCCGGCCTGGTCGGCGCCGGCGTGGCGCTGGATCAAGCAACACCTGTATAGAGATCGTTCCCACGCTCCGCGTGGGAATGCCTCAAGGGACGCTCCGCGTCCAGTGACGCGGAGCGTCACGGGCTGCATTCCCACGCAGAGCATGGGAACGATCAACAGGCGACAAATTTTCCAGGTTCATCAGGCATAATCCGCCCCAACTCCAACAACAAGGATGCCTTCGAAGTGAGCTCAGTCAACAAGTCGATATTGTTGGTCGATGACGACCAGGAAATACGCGAGTTGCTGGAAACCTACCTGACCCGCGCCGGGTTTCAGGTGAGGGCCACCGCCGATGGTGCCGGTTTTCGTCAGGCGCTCAACGAGGCGCCGAGCGATCTGGTGATCCTCGATGTCATGCTGCCCGACGAAGACGGTTTCAGCCTGTGCCGCTGGGTGCGCCAGCATCCGCGTCAGGCGCAGGTGCCGATCATCATGCTGACCGCCAGTTCCGACGAAGCCGACCGGGTGATCGGTCTGGAACTTGGCGCTGATGACTACCTCGGCAAACCGTTCAGCCCGCGCGAACTGCAAGCGCGGATCAAGGCCCTGCTGCGTCGCGCACAATTCGCCCACGAACGCAGCGGCAGCGAAGTGCTGGTCTTCGACGACTGGCGCCTGGACACGGTCAGTCATCGGCTGTTTCACACCGACGGCGAGGAAGTGATCCTCTCCGGTGCCGATTTCGCCCTGCTGAAACTGTTCCTCGACCACCCGCAGCAAATCCTCGACCGCGACACCATCGGCAACGCCACCCGTGGCCGCGATCTGATGCCGCTCGATCGCATCGTCGACATGGCCGTCAGCCGTTTGCGCCAACGCCTGCGCGACACCGAAAAACCGCCACGGCTGATCCGCACCGTACGTGGCAGCGGTTATCAGTTGGCAGCCAATGTGGTTGCCGGCAATGCTCACTGAGGCGCTGGGCAAATTCGCCAGTCGCATACCGGTGCCGCGCTCACTGCTCGGGCGGATGCTGCTGCTGACTCTGCTGGCGGTGCTGTTCGCGCAAACGCTGTCGAGCGTGATCTGGGTATCGCAGTTGCGCGCCACTCAACTCGAAGGCCTCGTCACCAGTGCCCGCAGCCTGGCGCATTCGATGACCGCCAGCGTCAGCTATTTCCGTTCCCTGCCGGTGGCCTACCGACCGCTGGTGCTCGATCAGTTGCGCAGCATGGGCGGCACCCGATTTGTCGTGACCCTCAACGACAAGCCGCTGGGCATGGACGTGCTGCCGGTGACGCCGCGCAAGGCTGCGGTGATGCAAGCGGTGGACGAAGTGCTGCGCCAGTCTCTGGGCCATGACACGGATATTTCCGTGACCTTCGTCAGCCCCGAAGACCTGCGGATTTTCAACGCCGGACTGAAACTTGATGAATTGCCGCGCTCCTGGGCGCATTACGCCCTGACCCTGGAGCCGGTGAATCCACCGGTGCTGGTCACGCAGATTCAAATGGCTCCGGGGGAGTGGCTGTACATCGCCTCGTTGCTGCCCGAGCCGTACACCAGTCTCGAAGAGCAAGGCCTGCCGGCGCAGCAGGTGTGGTTTATCGTCCTCACCAGCGGCTTTTTGCTGTTGTTCATCGGCCTGCTGGTGCACTGGCAGAGCCGGCCGCTCAAGCGTCTGGCGCGGGCAGCGCGGGATCTGTCGCTGGGTGCCGACGTCGAGCCGGTGGCGGAGGGCGGTGGCAGTGAAGTGGTCGAAGTCGGTCGCGCGTTCAACACCATGCGCGAACGCATCAGCCGCTACCTGACCGAACGCAGCCAGTTGTTCAGCGCGATTTCCCACGACCTGCGCACGCCAATCACCCGCCTGCGCTTGCGCGTCGAATTGCTCGAAGACGAACAGCTGCAAGCCAAATTCGGCCGCGATCTGGATGAGCTGGAGCTGCTGGTCAAAGGCGCACTGCAATGCGTGAAAGACACCGACATCCACGAGAACATCGAGCCGGTGGATCTCAATCATGTGCTCGATTGTCTGGTCGAGCCGTATCTGGCGCCGAACGGCAATGGCCGCGTCACCCAGCATGGCCGTGCGCTGTCGGCGTATCCAGGCAAGCCGCTGGCGCTCAAGCGCTGCATCGGCAATCTGATCGACAACGCCTTGAAGTATGGACAGAACGCGCATCTGCACATCGATGACGATGACAGCGCCTTTGTTCTGCATGTCGACGACGAAGGGCCGGGTGTGCCGCAGCAGCGGCTGGAGCAAGTGTTCGAACCGCACTTCCGTTTGGCGGGACAGCAGCAGGGCTACGGATTGGGACTGGGCATTGCGCGCAACATTGCTCATAGCCATGGCGGCGAGGTGACGTTGCAGAACCTGCGTGAGGGTGGGTTGCGGGTGACGTTGCAGTTGCCGCGGTCTGTGGATTGAGTCAAAGCTTTCCCTCACCCTAACCCTCTCCCGGGGGGAGAGGGGACTGATCGGGGGATGCTGCAGAGATAGGCCGACCTGACCGTACAACGCCGAATCCATAATCGACTCGGTATTTCAGGTCGGCGGAAAGCTCATTACAACTCGGTCAGCCCCCTCTCCCTCCGGGAGAGGGTTGGGGTGAGGGCTGCTCTTTGTCACGGACTGGTGACAAACCCCGTCCCCTTCGTTACAAGCCCGCCCCGGCCCGTTGTTTAGACTGCCCGCAGTCCTAACAACAAAAAAGGGTCACGCCATGGACACCTTTCACCCAGACTTCAGCAGTTGGCTGAACGCCCCTGCCCACCAGCAATGGCTAGCCGCCGAAGGCCTGCGTCTGCTGGACTTCGCCAAGGCTGCGAAGCTGCCCGAAGGTTTCGGCAACCTCGATGAGCGCGGCCGTTTGCCGGCGAACGCACGAGCCGAAACCATGAACACCGCGCGCATGACCCACAGCTTCGCCATGGCCCACATTCAGGGCCTGCCGGGGTTTGCCGAGCTGGTCGACCACGGTATCGCCGCGTTGCGCGGGCCACTGCGTGATGCGTTGCACGGCGGCTGGTTTGCGGTTGCCGGACACCGCGACGACAACACCGGCAAGAACGCCTATCTGCATGCCTTTGTCGCCCTCGCCGCCAGCTCCGCCGTGGTCGCACAACGGCCCGGTGCCCAGGCTTTGCTCGATGACGCGATCGACATCATCGACACTTATTTCTGGAGCGAAGAAGAGGGCGCCATGCGCGAATTCTTCAATCGCGACTGGAGCGAAGAAGAAGCCTATCGCGGCGCCAACAGCAACATGCACGCGACCGAAGCATTCCTCGCGCTGGCCGATGTCACCGAAGATCCGCGCTGGCTGGTACGCGCCCAGCGCATCGTCGAACGAGTGATCCATGGCCACGCTGCAGCCAACGATTACCTGGTCATCGAGCACTTCGATCGCGACTGGCAACCGCTGCGCGAATACAACCACGACAACCCCGCCGACGGTTTCCGTCCTTACGGCACCACGCCGGGCCACGGTTTCGAGTGGGCGCGCTTGCTCCTGCACCTTGAAGCCGCACGGGTACAGGCCGGCATGCTTACGCCGGGCTGGCTGGCGACTGATGCGCAAAAACTCTTCGAAAACAATTGCCGCCACGGCTGGAATGTCGATGGCGCGCCGGGCATCGTCTACACCCTCGACTGGAATAACCAGGCTGTCGTTCGCCATCGTCTGCACTGGACGCACGCCGAAGCCAGCGCCGCCGCCAGCGCCTTGCTCAAGCGCACCGGCGACGGGCAATACGAAACCTGGTACCGGCTGTTCTGGGAGTTCTGCGAGACGAATTTCATCGACCGCTGCAACGGCAGTTGGCACCACGAACTCAATCCTCAGAATGTGCCAAGTGCCGATATCTGGCCGGGCAAGCCCGATCTGTATCACGCCTGGCAGGCTGTGCTGATTCCGCGATTGCCGCTGGCGCCGAGCATGGCCACGGCTTTGGCGCAGCTATCCCGGCCTGTGCCTGTGTAACCATGTCGTGACATTTACGCGTCCCTTCGTTACCTGCGAAGCGAAACGCTCTGTTTAAACTCCGTGCAGCGCAAGCACCAGACTTGCAATGCATAACAACAAGAAAGGTACATCTCGAATGAATGCGATTTCTCGCCTCGCTACTGTCATTTCTGTCGCCTCCCTGTTCCCGCTCGCAATCCTGCCGCTCAGTGTCTCCGCTGCCGATTCCAAAGGTTCGGTGGAAGTCGTGCACTGGTGGACTTCCGGTGGCGAAAAAGCCGCTGTCGATGTGCTCAAGGCCCAAGTCGAAAAAGACGGTTTCACCTGGAAAGACGGCGCTGTCGCCGGTGGTGGCGGTGCGACTGCCATGACCGTGCTGAAAAGCCGTGCCGTCGCCGGCAACCCGCCAGGCGTAGCGCAGATCAAAGGCCCGGACATCCAGGAATGGGCGTCGACCGGCCTGCTCGACACCGACGTTTTGAAAGACGTCGCCAAGTCGGAAAAATGGGACAGCCTGCTCGACAAGAAAGTCTCCGATACCGTGAAGTACGACGGTGATTACGTGGCCGTGCCGGTGAACATTCACCGCGTGAACTGGCTGTGGATCAACCCGGAAGTCTTCAAGAAAGCCGGCATCACCAAGAATCCAACCACCCTCGAAGAGTTCTACGCAGCCGGCGACAAGCTGAAAGCGGCGGGCTTCATTCCGCTCGCCCACGGCGGTCAGCCTTGGCAGGACAGCACCGTGTTCGAAGCCGTGGTGCTCTCGGTCATGGGCGTGGATGGCTACAAGAAAGCCCTGGTCGATCTCGACAACAAAGCGCTGACCGGCCCGGAAATGGTCAAGGCGCTCACCGAGCTGAAGAAAGTCGCGACCTACATGGACGCGGACGGCAAAGGCCAGGACTGGAACCTGGAAGCGGCCAAGGTCATCAACGGCAAGGCCGGCATGCAGATCATGGGTGATTGGGCCAAGTCCGAATGGACCGCCGCCAAGAAAGTCGCCGGCAAGGACTACGAGTGCGTAGCGTTCCCGGGCACCGACAAGGCGTTCACCTACAACATCGACTCGCTGGCCGTGTTCAAGCAGAAGGACGCCGGCACTGCGGCCGGTCAGCAGGACATCGCCAAAGTCGTGCTGGGTGAGAACTTCCAGAAAGTCTTCAGCATCAACAAAGGCTCGATCCCGGTACGCAACGACATGTTGAACAACATGGACAAGCTCGGCTTCGACTCCTGCGCACAGACAGCTGCCAAAGACTTCCTCGCGGACGCCAAGTCCGGCGGCCTGCAACCAAGCATGGCGCACAACATGGCGACCACGCTGGCGGTGCAGGGCGCGTTCTTTGATGTCGTGACCAACTACATCAACGACCCGAAAGCCGACCCGGCCGATGCGGCGAAGAAACTCGGCGCGGCGGTTCAGTCGGCCAAATAGGCGCCTTGACGGCGAGCTGCAAGCTTCAAGCTTCAAGCTGCAAGTTAAAGGCTTGCGCGCTGCTGGTCTTGTAGCTTGCAGCTTGCAGCTGTTCTTCTCTTTCTTTTCTGGATTTGCTCATGAGTTCTGTTGCTGTGTTCAGCAAGGCCTCGCCGTTCGATGCATTGCAGCGCTGGCTACCGAAACTGGTGCTGGCGCCGAGCATGTTCATCGTGCTGGTGGGCTTCTATGGCTACATCCTGTGGACGTTCATTCTGTCGTTCACCACCTCGACCTTCCTGCCCAACTACAAGTGGGCCGGTCTGGCGCAATACGCGCGGTTGTTCGACAACGACCGCTGGTGGGTGGCGAGCAAGAACCTCGCCGTGTTCGGCGGCATGTTCATCGGCATTACCCTGGTGATCGGCGTGTTGCTGGCGGTGTTCCTCGACCAGCGCATCCGTCGCGAAGGCTTTATCCGCACCATTTACCTGTACCCGATGGCGCTCTCGATGATCGTCACTGGTACCGCGTGGAAATGGCTGCTCAACCCGGGCATGGGCCTGGACAAATTGTTGCGTGACTGGGGCTGGGAAGGTTTCCGTCTGGACTGGCTGATCGACCCTGATCGCGTGGTCTACTGCCTGGTGATCGCCGCTGTTTGGCAAGCCTCGGGCTTCATCATGGCGATGTTCCTCGCCGGCCTGCGTGGCGTCGATCAATCGATCATCCGTGCCGCGCAGATCGACGGCGCGAGCATGCCGCGCATCTACTGGAAAGTCGTGCTGCCAAGCCTGCGTCCGGTGTTCTTCAGTGCGGTGATGATCCTCGCGCACATCGCGATCAAGAGCTTCGACCTCGTTGCGGCAATGACCGCCGGCGGCCCGGGTTATTCCTCCGACCTGCCAGCGATGTTCATGTATTCCTTCACCTTCAGTCGCGGCCAGATGGGCATGGGCTCGGCCAGTGCGATTCTGATGCTCGGTGCGATCCTCGCGATCATCGTGCCTTACCTGTATTCCGAGCTGAGGACCAAGCGTCATGACTAGTCTTGCTGCCAAACCCGCTATCAGCTTGAGCCGCATCGCGATCTACGCGGTGCTGATCCTCGCAGTGTTCCTCTATCTGGTGCCGCTGGTAGTCATGTTGCTGACCAGCTTCAAGACCCCGGAAGACATCAGCACCGGCAACCTGTTGAGCTGGCCGACCGTGGTCAGCGGCATCGGCTGGGTCAAGGCCTGGGCCACGGTTGACGGCTACTTCTGGAACTCGATCAAGATCACCGTACCGGCGGTAATCATCTCGACCGCCATCGGTGCGTTGAACGGTTACGTGCTGTCGATGTGGCGCTTCCGTGGTTCGCAGTTGTTCTTCGGTCTGCTGCTGTTCGGCTGCTTCCTGCCGTTCCAGACCGTGCTGCTGCCGGCCTCGTTCACCCTCGGCAAGATGGGCCTGGCGAGCACCACCACCGGCCTGGTGTTCGTGCACGTGGTCTACGGTCTGGCGTTCACCACGCTGTTCTTCCGCAATTACTACGTGAGCATTCCCGATGCGCTGGTCAAGGCTGCGCGTCTGGATGGCGCGGGTTTCTTCACGATTTTCCGCCGCATCATTCTGCCGATGTCGACGCCGATCATCATGGTCTGCCTGATCTGGCAGTTCACCCAGATCTGGAACGACTTCCTGTTCGGGGTGGTGTTCTCCAGCGGTGATTCGCAACCCATCACCGTGGCGCTGAACAACCTGGTCAACACCAGCACCGGCGCCAAGGAATACAACGTGGATATGGCAGCGGCGATGATCGCCGGCCTGCCGACCCTGCTGGTCTATGTGGTCGCAGGCAAGTATTTCGTGCGCGGGCTGACGGCCGGCGCGGTCAAGGGGTAATCATGGCTACGCTTGAACTTCGCAACGTAAACAAGACCTACGGGGCCGGCCTGCCGGACACCCTGAAGAACATCGAACTGTCGATCAAGGACGGTGAATTCCTGATCCTCGTCGGCCCGTCGGGCTGCGGCAAATCGACCTTGATGAACTGCATCGCCGGCCTGGAAACCATCACCGGCGGCGCGATCATGATCGGTGATCAGGACGTCAGCGGCATGAGCCCCAAGGATCGCGACATCGCCATGGTGTTTCAGTCCTATGCGCTGTACCCGACCATGAGCGTGCGCGAGAACATCGAGTTCGGCCTGAAAATCCGCAAGATGCCGCAGGCAGCGATCGACGAAGAAGTCGCCCGCGTGGCCAAGCTGTTGCAGATCGAACACCTGCTCAATCGCAAGCCGGGCCAGCTCTCCGGTGGTCAGCAACAGCGTGTGGCGATGGGCCGTGCTCTGGCGCGGCGGCCGAAGATCTACCTGTTCGACGAACCGCTGTCGAACCTCGACGCCAAGCTGCGCGTCGAGATGCGCACCGAAATGAAACTGATGCACCAGCGCCTGAAAACTACCACCGTTTACGTGACCCACGACCAGATCGAAGCGATGACTCTGGGCGACAAGGTCGCGGTGATGAAGGACGGCATCATTCAGCAGTTCGGTACGCCGAAAGACATCTACAACAACCCGGCCAACCTGTTCGTGGCGAGCTTCATCGGTTCGCCGCCGATGAACTTCATTCCCCTGCGTTTGCAGCGCAAGGACGGTCGTCTGCTGGCGCTGCTCGACAGCGGCCAGGCGCGTTGCGAATTGCCGATGAGCATGCAGGACGCCGGGCTTGAAGACCGCGAAGTGATCCTCGGCCTGCGCCCGGAGCAGATCGTGCTGGCGAACGGCGAGGGCAATGGTCTGCCGAGCATCCGCGCCGAAGTGCAGGTCACCGAACCGACCGGTCCGGACACCTTGGTGTTCGTCAACTTGAACGACACCAAGGTCTGCTGCCGACTGGCGCCGGACGTGGCACCGCAGGTAGGCGAAAGCCTGACGCTGCAGTTCGATCCATCGAAAGTGTTGTTGTTCGATGCCAATACCGGTGAGCGTCTGGGCGTTGCGGGCCAGGTGCAGACAGAAACCCGGTCGGCGAATGTGGCGCAGTTCAAAGGCCGCTGAAAAACAATGCTGGAATGCGGTCCTGTGGGAGCTGGCTTGCCAGCGATGGCATCAAACCGGTTTGGCGACAGACCGAGTCGCTCGCATCGCTGGCAAGCCAGCTCCCACAAGGGCCGGTTCCACAAAAAGGAGCACGCGGTGAATGGCCTGTCATTCGTCGCAATTTATGTAACCCGCGTTAGATAAAAACAGTTAATAACAATAAAGACGAGGATGTAGGGATGAAAAAGAAACACGTCAATGCCCGGTTGATCTGCCAGGTTTCTGCGGCAGCTGCACTGGTGCTGGCCGGTAATGCAATGGCGGCGGATGCGTTCAGCTCCGACTCCAAGTGGATGACCGGCGACTGGGGCGGCGAGCGCACCAAGCTGATCGAGCAGGGTATCGACATCAAGGCCGACTACGTTGGTGAGATGGGCGCCAACCTGAACGGTGGCTACAACGACGACAAGACTGCGCGTTACGCCGACCAGTTCGGTCTGGGCGTGGCCCTCGACCTGCAGAAACTGTGGGGCTGGGACAACACCCAAGCGAAGATCCAGCTGACCAATCGTAACGGCTACAACATCTCCAACGACCGCGTTGGCGATCCGCGTGCCGGCACCCTCAGCTCCTCGCAGGAAGTCTACGGCCGTGGCCACATGGTCCGTCTGACCCAGTTGTGGATCCAGCACCAGTTCTTCGACAACAAGCTCGACGTCAAGGCCGGTTACTTCGGCGAAGGCGAAGACTTCAACACCTTCCCGTGCGACTTCCAGAACCTGGCGTTCTGCGGTTCGCAAGTGGGTAACTGGGCGACCAACATCTGGTACAACTGGCCCGTCAGCCAGGCCGCGATCCGTGTGAAGTACAACATCAACGACGAGCTCTACGCGCAAATCGGTGCGTACAACCAGAACCCGTCGCAGCTGGAACACGGCAACGGCTTCAAGCTCAGCGGCAGCGGCACCAAAGGTACCGTGCTGCCCGTTGAATTGGTCTGGTCGCCGAAGGTCAACAGCCTGCCGGGCGAATACCGCGTCGGTTACTACAAGAGCACGGCGGACGCCGACGACGTTCGCGAAGACGTCAACGGTTTCGACGCGGCAACTACCGGTGACGACTACAAGTCGCACAACAGCAAAAGCGGTTACTGGTTCGTTGCGCAACAGCAACTCACCAGCCACAACGGTGATGCCACTCGCGGTCTGAACATCGCTGCCAACGCGACTTTCCACGACAAGGACACCAACTTCATCGACAACTACCAGTCGGTGATGTTTGTCTACAAAGGCCCGTTCGACGCGCGTCCGAAGGATGACATCGGTATCGGCGCGGCGCGTATCCACGTCAACAAGGACGTCAAGCGCAACGCTGAACTGCTGAACGCCGCCAACGGTGTGTCCGACTACGACAACGCCGCGTTCTCGCCGATTCGTGAGACCGAGTACAACTACGAACTCAACTACGGCATCCATGTCACCAACTGGCTGACCGTGCGCCCCAACCTGCAATACATCACCCATCCGGGCGGTGTGGATGAAGTCGATAACGCTTTGGTCGCTGGCCTGAAAATTCAGTCAACGTTCTGACGCGTCTGCGATAAGCTCCTCTCTATGTGCGCATTTTGCGGACAGCCAAGGCTGTCCGCTTTTTTTTGCGAGACAGGTCTGACGTGTTGCTTGATGATTTTTTGTGGCTGGAGAATTTTTTGTGGCGAGGGGATTCATCCCCGCTGGGCTGCGAAGCGGCCCCAAATCCTATAAGCACAATCTGGCTGATACACCTCGGTGAATGGTTTTCAGGGCCGCTTCGCGACCCAGCGGGGATGAATCCCCTCGCCACAAAGTGCTATGCAAGGCTTTTGGATTGATAAGTACCCCATGATTTTCAGGACCGTAGCCAATGCATGAGCATCCGCTGCAACGCTTCTTCAAATCCCTGCGCGAGCGACCGGTGTTCGCCTGGGAACGCTATCAGATGCGCGACGTGTTGGTGATCGATCATCCGCTGTGTCAGGCGGTGTTCAGTCGTCAGGGCGCGCAGCTGCTGCACTTTCAACCGCGCGGGCAGAAGCCGTGGTTGTGGTGCGCGGCGAAGTGGCCGCATGTCGGCGCGATTCGCGGTGGCGTGCCGGTGTGCTGGCCGTGGTATGGCCGTCATCCGAGCGAAAACGCGTGGCCGTCCCATGGTTGGGCGCGACTGCTCGACTGGAAACTGCTCGACAGCAGCAGCGCCGAAGACGGCGTGCGCCTGCACTGGCAATTGCAGCTGTGCGACTGGCAGGTCGACCTGCACGCGCATCTGGGCGAGCGCATGGAATTACGCCTGAGCACCGAGCATCAGGACGACATGCCGTGCCAGTTGAGCCAGGCTTTGCACGCTTACTGGCGTATTGGTGATGTCGGTGAGATAGCGCTGTCTGGGCTCGAAGGCGCGCAAGGTTATGACCAGTTGAATCGCCAGGTTTGCCAGCAAGAAGGTGAGTTGCGCGTCGATGGCGGCTGTCAGCGGGTGTTCCAGCATGACGGCGAATTGCAGCTCAAGGATCACGCCTGGCAGCGCGAGTTGTGCATCGATACCGGTGACAGCGGCGACACCGTCGTCTGGCATCCCGGCGCGCGGCCGTTGCTGGGGGTGAGCTGGGACGAGGTATCGGAATTCGTTTGCGTAGAAGCAGCAGCGGGCGGCACCGACAGCCTGCATCTGGCGCCGGGGGAGAAGGCGCATTTGAGTTTGCAGGCGTGGGCGGCGGCCTGATCGTTCCCACGCTCTGCGTGGGAATGCAGCCCGGGACGCTCTGCGTCCCTTTCGGAACTGGAACGCGGAGCGTCCCTTGAGGCATTCCCACGCAGAGCGTGGGAACGATCAGCCTTCAGAGATCAATTGAACTCGTCACCCACCGGATACCGGCTGGCATTCAAGCTCTCTTTGATCTTGCGCAGATGCGGCTGGAAATCCACGCCACGGCGCAAGGTCATCCCCGTCGCCAGCACATCCAGCACGGTCAACTGAATGATCCGCGACGTCATCGGCATATAAATGTCGGTGTCTTCCGGCAACGGAATATTCAGGCTCAGGGTACTGGCCTTGGCCAGCGGTGAGTTCTCCGCCGTCAGGCCCAACACCGAAGCACCGTTCTCCCGGGCAATCCGCGCCACTTCCACCAGCTCACGGGTACGCCCGGTGTAGGAAATGATCACGAACAGCTCACCGGTGTGCGCCACCGAAGCAATCATTCGCTGCATCAACACATCGGCATGCGCGGTGACCGCAAGGTTGAAGCGGAAGAACTTGTGCTGCGCATCCAGCGCCACCGGGGCAGAGGCGCCGAGGCCGAAGAAATGGATCTGCCGGGCCTGGATCAACAGGTCGACGGCGCGGCTGATCAGGTTCGGGTCGAGCGCCTGACAAGCGCTGTCCAGGGAGGCGATGGCGCTGCCGAAAATCTTCTGCGTGTACGCCTCGGGATTGTCGTCGGCCTCGACCGCGCGGCTGACATACGCCGCGCCACTGGCCAGGCTCTGCGCCAATTGCAGCTTGAGCTCGGGATAGCCGCTGACACCGAACGAGCGGCAGAAGCGGTTGACCGTCGGTTCGCTCACCGAGGCGGCCTGGGCGAGGGCGGCGATGCTGAAGCGGGTGGCCTGCTGCGGGTTGAGCAGGATCACCTCGGCGACCTTACGTTCGGCCTTGTTCAGCTCTTCAAGGCGACTCTGGATCTGTTCCAGTAAATTTCGCACGCGGTCCATATGGAATTCCTGATTCACCGACGCAGAGTTGCGTCGGGCTATGCAAATTGGGCCTTTGATATGGCCCGTGACGGTGGCCTATCCTACTGATGCGTCCGGGCGACCACCACTCGGATTGAGTATTCTGCGAAAATGTTGTGGTTATTACTACATTTTCCCTTGAGTGATGCCTTGAAAAAAGGTATTTGTAGCTTAACTTGATAAAAGAACAAACATCATGCCTTCCATTACGGTTGAACCGTGCACCTTTGCCTTGTTCGGCGCGCTTGGCGATCTGGCCCTGCGCAAGCTGTTTCCTGCCCTGTATCACCTAGACGGTGCCGACCTGCTGCACGAGGACACGCGCATCATCGCGCTGGCCCGTGAGCCCGGCAGCGAGCAGCAGCACATGGCGTTCATCGCCGCCGAATTGCGCCGTTACGTCGGTAAAGAGCTGAACGAAACCGTAGCCGAGCGCTTTCTCGCGCGCCTGACCTACCTGCATGTCGACTTCCTCAAGGCTGAGGATTACGTGGCGCTGGCGGAACTGGCCGGCAGCAGCCAGCGCATGATTGCCTACTTCGCTACTCCGGCGGCGGTGTACGGCGCGATCTGCGAGAACCTCGAGAAAGTCGGTCTGGCCGAAAACACCCGTGTAGTGCTGGAAAAACCGATCGGCTCTGACCTGGAGTCGTCGCGCAAGGTCAACGACGCCGTCGCGCAGTTTTTCCCGGAAGACCGCACCTACCGCATCGACCACTACCTGGGCAAAGAGACCGTTCAGAACCTGATCGCCCTGCGTTTCGCCAACAGCCTGTTCGAAACCCAGTGGAACCAGAATTACATCTCCCACGTGGAAATCACCGTGGCCGAGAAGGTCGGCATCGAAGGCCGTTGGGGCTATTTCGACAAAGCCGGCCAGCTGCGCGACATGATCCAGAATCACCTGTTGCAGCTGCTCTGCCTGATTGCCATGGATCCGCCGGCCGACCTGTCCGCCGACAGCATCCGTGACGAGAAAGTGAAAGTGCTCAAGGCGCTCGCGCCGATCAGCCCGGAAGGCCTGACCACGCAAGTGGTGCGCGGCCAGTACATCGCCGGCCACAGCGAAGGCAAATCCGTTCCGGGTTACCTCGAAGAACCGAATTCCAACACCCAGAGCGACACCGAAACCTTTGTCGCCCTGCGTGCCGACATCCGCAACTGGCGCTGGGCCGGCGTGCCGTTCTACCTGCGTACCGGCAAGCGCATGCCGCAGAAGCTGTCGCAGATCGTCATCCACTTCAAGGAACCGTCGCACTACATTTTCGCCCCGGAGCAGCGTCTGCAGATCAGCAACAAACTGATCATCCGCCTGCAACCGGACGAAGGCATTTCCTTGCGCGTGATGACCAAAGAGCAGGGCCTGGACAAGGGTATGCAACTGCGCAGCGGGCCGCTGCAACTGAATTTCTCCGACACCTGGCGTAGCGCGCGGATCCCCGATGCCTACGAGCGGTTATTGCTGGAAGTGATGAACGGCAATCAGAACCTGTTTGTCCGTAAAGATGAAATCGAAGCCGCGTGGAAGTGGTGTGACCAGCTGATCGCCGGGTGGAAGAAATCCGGTGACGCGCCCAAGCCGTATGCGGCAGGGTCGTGGGGGCCGATGAGCTCCATTGCTTTGATCACGCGGGACGGGAGGTCGTGGTATGGCGATATCTGATGTGCAACTGCCGACGGGCGTGACTGCCCGCGAATTCAACAGCCCGGTGCTGCTCGCCGAAGGTCTGGCGCTGAACGTTGCCAAGCAACTGAGCGACGCCATTGCTGCACGCGGCAACGCGGTGCTGGTGGTGTCCGGCGGGCGCAGCCCGGTAGCGTTCTTCCAGCACCTGGCCAAGCAGGAGCTGGACTGGTCGAAGGTCGTCGTGACCCTGGCCGACGAACGCTGGGTGCCGGTGGAACATGCCGACAGCAATGCCGGCCTGCTCAAGCAGTATCTGCTCAACGGCCCGGCAGCCAAGGCACAGTTCCTCAGCCTCTACAGCGCGGCGGCCAACGTCGAGCAGGCTGCGGAACAGGCCGATCGTCTGCTCGGCGAACTGCCGCCGATCGACGTGCTGGTACTGGGCATGGGCGATGACGGTCACACCGCGTCGCTGTTCCCCGACAGCCCGAACCTCGCCGAAGCCCTGCAAGCCGATGGCACACGCCGTTGCTGGCCGATGCTGGCGCCCAGCGTGCCACGTCAGCGCCTGACCATGAGCCGCGCACTGCTGGCCTCGGCCCGGCACAAGATTCTGTCGATTTCCGGTCAATCGAAACTGACCACCCTGAATGCCGCGCTGGCATCCGATGACGTTGCGGCCATGCCGGTGCGCGCGTTTCTGCAACCTACGTTAGAGATTTACTGGTGCCCATGAGCCAAGGAACAGCCGCTATGACAACCCCATCCCCGACCGTTTCCATGGCGGACAAAGTTGCCCTGATCGACAGTCTCTGCGCCAAGGCGCGGATCCTGCCAGTGATCACCATCGCCCGCGAACAGGACGTGCTGCCACTGGCCGACGCCCTCGCCGCCGGTGGCCTGACCGCGCTGGAAGTGACCCTGCGTTCGCAGTTCGGCCTCAAGGCCATTCAGATCCTGCGTGAACAGCGTCCGGAACTGATGACCGGTGCCGGCACCGTGCTCGACCGCAACATGCTCGCAGCGGCGGAAGCGGCCGGTTCGCAATTCATCGTCACCCCGGGCATCACCCGTGACCTGCTCGAAGCCAGCGTCGACAGCCCGATTCCGCTGTTGCCGGGCATCAGCAACGCCTCGGGAATCATGGAAGGCTACGGTCTGGGCTATCGCCGCTTCAAGCTGTTCCCGGCGGAAGTCAGCGGTGGCGTGGCGGCAATCAAGGCGCTCGGCGGCCCGTTCGGCGAAGTGAAGTTCTGCCCGACTGGCGGCGTCGGCCCGGCCAATATCAAGAGCTACATGGCGCTGAAAAACGTCATGTGCGTGGGCGGTAGCTGGATGCTTGATCCGGAGTGGATCAAGAACGGCGACTGGGCGCGCATTCAGGAATGCACCGCCGAGGCCCTGGCGCTGCTGGACTGATCTTTACCCCTACACCTCGTTGTGTGCTTTACGGCTTTATGGTGCGCTTGGTCGGCGCACCTTTTTTTTGCGCTGAAAAAACTGCCGGTACATGCCGCGATACATAGTTACTGCACGCTGGCTTTTTCACGGGGTTAATCTGCGTCCATCTTATGGAAGAGAGAACGCCTCATGGACGACTGTCAGTCTCTGACCCTTACACCACAATCCCGTTATCAACCGCAGCAACTTCCCCTCGGCCGCCCCGCAGCTGAATCTCAAGTGCGCAATATCACCCAGGGGGTCGAAGGCCTGCCGCTGATCCTGCGTCTGTCGCTGGTCGATGCGATGACCAGCGAGCCAGTCATCGGCGCGCTGGTGCGCATTCAACAGCGTGTCGATGGCGACACCAGCCTGGGCGGCAGTCAATCGACTGATAGCCATGGCATCGTCCGTTTCACCAGTGTCTATCCGGATCGACCTGCGCACGGCGCTGCTTGCCTGAGGCTGAACGTATTCATTCCCGGCGACGAAGCAGGAGCCCAAGCTCACCACGAGGCCTGGGCCGGGACCTTGCACCTCTCAGGCCGCTGCGGCTGTGAAGGTGCCGCCGAGGACGCCTTGCAGTTGGTATTGCAGCCGATCGCCGGCGCCGATCTTGAAGACGGCGCCTTCGCCAGCCTGACCCTCGGCATCGACACCTTCGCCGTGTCGGCGCAGTTGGGTCTTGAAGGCTACGAAAAAAACTCCGGTGTGCCGTTCTAGCGCAGCTGGTTCAATGCGTGGACCAACTGCTCCATCTCGCCAGCCGTGGTGGTCAGCCCCGGGGTGATGCGAATGCACGGCCCGCACGCGGCGCCGGTGCGCACCACGGTGAACAGGTTGAATTCGTTGAGCAGACGCTCGGCCATGGCCTGTTGATCGGTATGCCGGGTGAAGCGCAGCGCGGTGATCCCGCAATACAGTTGCGGGTCGTCCGGCGTCAGCACCTCGATGCCCGGCAGGTGCCGGACCCGGCTGACCCACAAGTTGCGCAGGTAATTCAGGCGTGGGCTTTTGGCTGCGGCGCCACCGAGGGCGTCGTGCTCTTCGAACACCAGCGGCAAGGTCATCAGCGCCGGGATGTTCGGCGTGCTGTACGAGGTGCGCGCGCGAATATCGCTTACTGGGTAATGCATCTCGCCCATGTCCGGATCGATATCAGCCAGACGCTGCGGGGCGATATAGATGAAGCCAAGGGTCAGCGGTGCGCCGATCCATTTGTGCAGGTTGTAACCGGCGAAAGCGATGCCCAACGCTTGCAGGTCAAATTCAATCTGGCCGAGGGCGTGGGCACCGTCGAGGATGATGTCGACGCCGTGCTCTTTGGCCAGTGCGGCGATGGCCTGCACCGGCATGACCAGACCGGTGCGATGGGTGACATGGGTCAGCGCCATCAGTTTGAGCTTCGGGTGGCGGGTGAAAGCTTCGCGGTAGCTTTCCAGCAGGCTGTCGAAACTGGCGGGATGGTGGTGGGTAATCTCGATAACCTCGACGCCACGCTGTTTCGCCAGCCAGCGCATGGCGCCTTTGACCGTGTCGTACTCAAGGTCACAGATCAGCACCTGATCGCCCGGTTGCAGGCGATTGTAATTGCGGATCAGCGATTGCAGGCCTTCGGTGGCATTGCGCGTCAGCGCCACGCTTTGCGCGCGCACGCCGATCAGTTCGGCCAGTTGCGCGCGGATCTCAAGGTTGTCGTGCTGTTCAAAGCGCTGGCGCACATAAATCGAGTTGCTGGTGTTGATCAGCTCGATATTGCGCTGGTACTCCTCGATCACCGTGCGCGACATGCGCCCGAAGTAACCGTTTTCCAGGTTGACCGGGCCGGGCTGCACATCGTATCGGTCGGCGAATGTCTGCCAGAAGGCTTCGTCACGGGCGCGGCGGGTGTTGTCAGGCATGGTCGGCAAGGCTCAAGAGGGAAGGGCGCGTCAGTGGCGCGGGGCGGGTTTGCCGTGTTTGGCGCGCAGCGGTTCGAGCAGGTCGGACAGGCCGTTGTGGTCGATCTCCTGCATCAACGCCAACAGGCCACCGAGTTCACCGTGGGGAAAGCCTTCACGGGCGAACCAGTTCAGATAGGGGCCAGGCAAGTCGGCAATGATCCGCCCTTTGTATTTGCCGAAGGGCATCTCGCGGGTGATCAGCAGTTCGAGTTTTTCCGGATTCATCAGCACGCTTCATCGATTCACATGACAGCCTGGAAAATACAGGCATTCTGCATGCAGGCCAAATGACAGATCATGCAAAAAACCAGCATACAGATGGTTCAATCTTTCTTAAGTCGTTGAAAACAAAGATGTTTTTACCTGAAGCGAAGCTGGCACGCACACTGCAATATCCCTTGCATCTTCAACCCATCGCAAGGAATTGAAAAATGACCGACATGAATAAAGAAGCCATTTCTGTACTCAACGACCTGATTGAAACCTGCAAGGACGGTCAGGAAGGGTTCAAGACTTGCGCCGAAGACATCAAGCACCCAGAACTGAAAACCCTGTTCGTGCAGCGCTCCGCCGATTGCGCCACCGCAGCAGCCGAGCTGCAGGCTCAGGTACGTTCGCTGGGCGGTGATCCGGAAACTTCGACCAGTGTTGCCGGTGATCTGCACCGTCGCTGGGTCGACGTCAAATCCATGTTCACCGGTAAAGACGAAGAGGCTGTGCTGAACGAAGCCGAGCGTGGTGAAGACCATGCGCTGAAGGCTTATCGTGAAGCGATCGAGAAGATCAACAAGCACAATCTGGTTGGCATCAAGGATCTGGTTGAGCGTCAGTACCACGGCGTACAACGCAACCACGACCAAGTGAAAGCCCTGCGTAACCAGGCTCGTGCGAACTCGTAAGAGTTAGTCGGCTGAAAAAAAACGCCAGCTTGTCTGGCGTTTTTTGTGCGCGTCTGGAAAGCAAAGATCGCAGCCTGCGGCAGCTCCTACAGGGGAATGAATTCCAAAGTAGGAGCTGCCGCAGGCTGCGATCTTTTCGATCAACCGATACTGATCGCCGGCAATGTCGGCAACGTCACCGTCTGCTGTTTACGTGGCGCGAGAATCTCCGCCTCGCCATCCACCACCAATTCATCACGCTGATTGAATACGCGAGTAGCAATGCGCACGCGGAATTTCGGCAGTTTCTCCAGAATCTCCAGGCGCACCGTCAGCGTGTCGCCGATCTTCACCGGCTTCTGAAAGCTCATCTGCTGACCGATATAGATAGTGCCCGGCCCAGGCAATTCGCAGGCAACGGCGGCGCTGATCAGCGCACCGCTGAACATGCCGTGGGCGATGCGCTCCTTGAACATGCTGGCGGCGGCAAACTCGGCGTCCAGGTGCACCGGGTTGTGGTCGCCCGACATCGCGGCGAACAGCTGAATGTCGCGCTCTTCGACAGTCTTGCTGTAGCTGGCGGTCTGGCCGACTTCAAGGGCTTCGTAAGGGATGTTGGTAACCTGGGTCATCGGTTTCGATTCCTGTGACGGATTTCAGTCAATCCACAAAAAATTTATTCGCTGCGCTGTGGGCGCCGGTGGCTCAGGGCCTGGTCGATCCAGGCGAGTACATCGGTGGTCACTTCGTCGCGATTGCTTTCATTGAACAATTCGTGCCGGGCCTGCGGGTAGATCTTCAGTTGCAGATGCTGGCTGCCGGCCCTGCGCAAGGCATTGGCCAGATCTGTCAGACGCTTGCCCTCGCTCACCGGATCACATTCGCCGCCAATCACCAGCAACGGCAGGCCCGGATCGATCTGCGCGAGATTGGACGCTTTGCTGATTTGCTGCAAGCCGCCGAGCAGGTCGATCCACAGCTGATTGGTGCAGCGAAAGCCGCACAACGGGTCGGCGGCGTACTTGTCGACTTCGGCCGGATCGCGGCTCAGCCAGTCGAAACGGGTGCGCACCGGTTTGAATTTATTGTTGAACGAGCCGAACGACAGCCACTCGATCAACGCACTGCGGCCCTTGCCGCCCTGACGCAGTTTTTCCAGCCGGGCAATCTGCCGGGCGGCGCGATACAGCGCCACTGGCTGGTAATTCGAGCCACTGAGAATCGCCCCGTGCAGACTGGCACTGTGGTGCAACAAATAGCCTTGGGCGATGTAGCTGCCCATGCTGTGGCCGAGCAGGATGATCGGCACGCCGGGATGTTGCTGGCCGATATGCTGGTTGAGGCTGGCCAGATCGCCGACGACCTTGCGCCAACCGTCGTCATCGGCGAAATGGCCGAGGGTGCCGTTGTCGGCGGTGCGGCCATGGCCGCGCAGATCCGGGGCATACACGCCATAGTCTTTGTCGCAAAACGTGTCGGCGAGCCGCGCGTAGCGAGCGCTGTGTTCGGCCATGCCATGGGCCAGCAGAATCACCGCTTTCAATGGCGTGGCCGGCAGCCAGCGGTTGACGTACAGGCGGCTGCGGTCACTCGCGTCCAGCCAGAAAGTGTCGTGGGTCATGGCGATTCCTTTGCTCAGCATCGCCACAGTGTATAGCGCGTCTGATCAGCTCACGCCACGGCAGGAAGATTCACGGGATCAATGAGGGCTTGCGTCATATTTGCCTCAATGGCCATAGCTGCTAGTGTCCGTGAAGCTCCGCTTTGTGCTTTTCGCCTTCCATGGACGAAGCAGAAACGACAGAAAGCGGCTCCCGGATCGGCTCAGGTAAAGAGGACAAGAACAATGCAACCTGATTTCTGGAATGACAAACGCCCGGCCGGCGTACCGCTGGACATCGACATGGGCGAGTTCAAGTCGGTCATTGAAGTGTTTGAGCGTTCCTGCAAGAAGTTCGCTGACCGCCCGGCGTTCAGCAGCATGGGCATCACCCTGACCTACGCCGAACTCGAACGCCAGAGCGCGGCGTTCGCCGGTTACCTGCAGGCCCATACCGATCTGGTGCCGGGGGATCGCATCGCGGTGCAGATGCCCAACGTTCTGCATTATCCGATTGCCGTGTTCGGCGCGCTGCGCGCCGGGCTGATCGTGGTCAACACCAACCCGCTGTACACGCCACGGGAAATGCGCCACCAGTTCAAGGATTCCGGCGCACGCGCACTGGTCTACCTGAATCTGTTCGGGCAAAAAGTCCAGGAAGTGCTGCCCGACACCGACATCCAATATTTGATCGAAGCGAAGATGGGCGACCTGATGCCCACCGCTAAAGGCTGGCTGGTCAACACCGTGGTCAGCAAAGTGAAGAAACTGGTTCCCGAGTATTCGCTGCCGCAAGCGACCTCGTTCAAAAGCGCGCTGCGCATGGGCCGCGGCCTGGGCATCAAACCGCTGAACGTCGGCCTCGATGACATCGCCGTGCTGCAATACACCGGCGGCACCACCGGCCTGGCCAAGGGCGCGATGCTCACCCACGGCAATCTGGTGGCGAACATGCAGCAGGTGCGCGCCTGTCTGGCTCAGCTCGGCCCGGACGGTCAGCCACTGTTGCGCGAAGGCCAAGAGGTGATGATTGCGCCGCTGCCGCTGTACCACATCTATGCCTTCACTGCGAATTGCATGTGCATGATGGTGTCGGGCAACCACAACGTGTTGATCTCCAATCCGCGCGACATCGCCGGCTTCATCAAGGAACTGAAGAACTGGCGCTTCTCGGCGCTGCTGGGTTTGAACACCTTGTTTGTTGCGCTGATGGATCACCCTGATTTCAAGACCCTGGATTTCTCCAGCCTCAAGCTCACCAACTCCGGCGGTACAGCGCTGGTCAAGGCCACCGCCGAGCGCTGGGAGCAGATGACCGGTTGCCGTATCACCGAAGGCTACGGCCTGACCGAAACCTCGCCAGTGGCCTGCACCAACCCTTACGGCGATCAGTCGCGCCTGGGCACTGTGGGCCTGCCGGTGCCGGGTACGCTGGTGAAAATCATCAACGATGACGGCGTCGAGCAGCCGCTGGGCGAGCGCGGCGAGCTGTGCATCAAAGGCCCGCAGATCATGAAGGGCTACTGGAACAAACCCGAGGCCACCGCCGAAGTGCTCGATGCCGAGGGCTGGTTCAAGTCCGGCGACATCGCCGTGATCGACCCGGACGGTTTTGTGCGCATCGTCGATCGCAAGAAGGACATGATCATCGTCTCCGGTTTCAACGTGTACCCCAACGAAATCGAAGACGTGGTCATGGCCCACCCGAAAGTCGCCAACTGCGCGGTCATCGGCGTGCCGGACGAGCGTTCGGGAGAGGCGGTGAAGCTGTTTGTGGTAGCGCGCGAGAGCGGGGTCAGCCTGGAAGAGCTGAAGGCGTACTGCAAAGAGAATTTCACGGCCTACAAGGTGCCGAAACACATCGTGTTGCGTGAGTCGTTGCCGATGACGCCTGTAGGGAAAATTCTGCGGCGCGAGTTGCGGGATATCGCATAAAGGTTACAAGCGAAAAGATCGCAACCTTCGGCAGCTCCTACAGGAAACGCATTCCAAAATGCAGGAGCTGCCGAAGGCTGCGATCTTTTGCTTTTACACCCCATGACTACGGGGCTTTCACGGTTTAATAGGATTTTTGCTCTAAAATGACCGCTTGCAAGTCTTGAGTCATCAATATGACTGTAGGGGCCTCTTTTGGCTCTGGTCGACCCTTGGCAAAGCTGCTACTCTCGGCGCGCTTTGTGACTTCTCGGCCTGTAAAACGCCGGATTCACCAATACAAAACACACACCAATAATAATCGCATCAAATGCGGTGAAGAATTCGCGTTGCTGAGGAGTGGGCTTCCATGATCGAAGACTTTTGGAAGGATAAGTACCCGGCTGGAATCGCAGCCGAGATCAATCCAGACGAGTATCCGAACATTCAGGCAGTGTTGAAGCAATCCTGCCAACGCTTCGCCAACAAACCGGCTTTCAGCAACCTCGGCAAGACAATCACCTACGGTGAGCTGTACGAGCTGTCCGGTGCCTTTGCCGCGTATCTGCAACAGCATACCGACTTGCAGCCCGGCGATCGAATCGCCGTGCAACTGCCCAACGTCCTGCAATACCCGGTCGCGGTCTTCGGTGCCATTCGCGCCGGGCTGATCGTGGTCAACACCAACCCGCTGTACACCGCGCGGGAAATGGAACACCAATTCAATGACTCAGGCGCCAAAGCCCTGGTGTGCCTGGCGAACATGGCGCATCTGGCCGAAGCCGTGGTGCCGAAAACCGGCGTCAAGCACGTCATCGTCACCGAAGTTGCCGACCTGCTGCCGCCGATCAAGCGCCTGCTGATCAACAGCGTCATCAAGTACGTGAAGAAAATGGTCCCGGCCTATCACTTGCCCAAAGCCATCAAATTCAACGACGTCCTGAGCAAGGGCCACGGCCAGCCAGTGGCCGAAGCCAACCCGGACAGCGGCGATGTCGCGGTGCTGCAATACACCGGCGGCACCACCGGCGTAGCCAAGGGCGCGATGCTGACGCACCGCAACCTGGTCGCCAACATGCTGCAATGCAAGGCGCTGATGGGCTCCAACCTCAACGAAGGCTGCGAGATCCTGATCACGCCGCTGCCGCTGTATCACATCTATGCGTTCACCTTTCATTGCATGGCGATGATGCTGATCGGCAACCACAACATTCTGATCAGCAACCCGCGCGACCTGCCGGCGATGGTCAAGGAACTGTCGAAGTGGAAGTTCAGCGGTTTTGTCGGTCTGAACACGCTGTTCGTGGCGCTGTGCAACAACGAAGGTTTCCGCAAGCTGGATTTCTCCGCGCTGAAAGTCACCCTGTCCGGCGGCATGGCCCTGCAACTGGCGGCGGCCGAGCGCTGGAAAGCCGTGACCGGTTGCGCCATCTGCGAAGGCTACGGCATGACCGAAACCAGCCCGGTGGCCACGGTCAACCCGATCCAGCACATCCAGATCGGCACCATTGGCATTCCGGTACCGTCGACCCTGTGCAAAGTCATCGACGATGCCGGTGTCGAGCAGCCGCTGGGCGAGATCGGCGAACTGTGCGTCAAGGGCCCGCAAGTGATGAAGGGTTACTGGCAGCGTCAGGAAGCCACCGATGAAATGCTCGACAGCGACGGCTGGCTGAAAACCGGTGACATCGCGCTGATCCAGCCGGACGGCTACATGCGCATCGTTGATCGCAAGAAGGACATGATTCTGGTGTCTGGCTTCAACGTCTATCCGAACGAACTGGAAGACGTGCTGGCGACTTTGCCGGGCGTGTTGCAGTGTGCGGCGATCGGCGTGCCGGACGAGAAGTCGGGTGAGGCGATCAAGATTTTCATCGTCGCCAAACCGGGAGTGACCCTGACCAAAGAACAGGTCATGGACCACATGCGCGCCAACGTAACCGGCTACAAAGTGCCGCGTTCGGTGGAATTCCGCGATGCGCTGCCGACTACCAACGTCGGCAAGATCCTGCGCCGCGAATTGCGGGATGAAGAGCTGAAGAAGATCAAGGCCAAGTCTGCCGCGTAAATAAAAAGCCCCGCAGATGCGGGGCTTTTTGTTGGTGAACTGATCGTTCCCACGCTCTGCGTGGGAATGCCGCCCCGGACGCTCCGCGTCCAGCACTGCAGGGACGCAGAGCGTCCCGAGATGCATTCCCACGCAGAGCGTGGGAGCGATCAAGTGCAAATCCTACTGACGAAACGGCGCAAAATTCACATTGGTCCCCGCCGGTCGCATGTCCTGCAGATACGAATCCTTGTCCGCACTCAATTCCAGGCTCAGCGCTGCCTTGCGCTTGCCTTCGTTGCGAATCACCAGGCCTTCGAGCTTTTCGCGCAGGAACACCGTCGGCACTTTCAGGTGCAGCAACTCATCGGTGGCCGGGGTGTGCAGCAGCAAGTGAATCCACTCGTACTGACCGATGGCCAGACGCGACACCGGCAGGTCGAACCACCAGATGTTGCGGTTACGGTTCAGTTCGGCGAAGTGGCAGTTGTTGGTGCCGAGCACGGCGCCGCCCAGTTCCTGGTTGCGACGGGCGATGGCCTGGGTTTTATTGAGCTTCATGACATTCCTGCGAATCGGTGTGCCGGGCTCAGCGCCCGTAGGCTGAGCATTCTCGGGGCAACGCCGGCAAACATAAAGCGCAACCTGCATGCCACGACGAAATGCCTGCAAAATAAATGAAACTCGGCGCAAAGCGCACCGGTCAATCGTTACGTAATGACTTTTCTTCCCTTTATGCTTCACGGAGAAACACCATGAGTAGCACAGGCGATAAAGTAAAAGGCATGGCCAACGAAGCCGTCGGCAATATCAAGCAAGGCGTCGGCAAAGCTACTGATAACGACAAGATGCGCGCCGAAGGCAAGGTTCAAGAGAAAAAAGGTGAAGCCCAGCAAGCGGTCGGCAACGCCAAGGACGCTGTGAAAAAGGGCGTCGACAAGGCGTAAGCGAGCCTTGAACGAATCACACGAGCGGCCATCCAAGGATGGCCGTTTTTGTATCAGAACCCTGCGGTTATCCGCCGAAGGATCGCCAAGTAGGCTACCTTGAGGTAAAAAACGGCCCCTGAGTCGCCACGACTTCAACCTTTTGCGGCGCAAGGAGACGCGAATGATATTTCCGGACATGAAAGGTCTGCCCCTGCACCGGGTGATGGTGCGCACGGTCACTGAGTTCGTCGATGACGAAATGTCGACCTACGCCTCGGCATTGGCCTACCAGATGCTGTTCTCGCTCTTCCCGTTCATTCTTTTCCTGATCGCCCTGATCGGTTTCCTGCACCTGCCGGATTTCTTCTCCTGGCTGCGTCTGCAATCCGAACTGGTGCTGCCGCCGCAGGCGCTGGAGCAGGTCAACCCGGTGATCGACCAGTTGCAGCAATCCAAGGGTGGCCTGCTGTCGATCGGTATCGTGATTGCCCTGTACACCGCGTCTGCCGGCGTGCGCCTGATGATGAGCGCGATGAATGCCGCCTACGACGTAGTCGAAGGCCGGCCGATCTGGAAGCGTTTCCCGTTGTCGATCGTCTATACCGTCGGCATCGCCGGGATGCTGCTGATCGCCGCTGCGCTGATGGTGCTCGGGCCGCAGGTGATGGGCTGGATTGCCGCACAAGTGGGGCTGGAATACTTCATCGTCACGGTGTGGACGATCGCCCGCTGGCCAGTGATCGTGATTCTGATGATGGTCGCAGTGGCGCTGATCTATTACGTGATGCCCGACGTCAAACAGGAATTCCGTTTCATCACCCCAGGCTCGGTGTTGGCCGTGGTGGTGTGGATCCTTGCCTCGTTGGGGTTTGCCTTCTACGTGAAAACCTTCGCCAACTACAACGCGATGTATGGCAGCATCGGGGCGATCATCGTGCTCTTGCTGTATTTCTATATTTCCGCGGCGGTGCTGTTGCTCGGCGCGGAGAT
The DNA here is from genome assembly GCF_004307505.1 of Pseudomonas sp. Sample_11. NCBI lineage: Bacteria > Pseudomonadati > Pseudomonadota > Gammaproteobacteria > Pseudomonadales > Pseudomonadaceae > Pseudomonas > Pseudomonas sp. Sample_11. The sequence continues at coordinate 30,982 of NZ_RCOD01000046.1, read as the reverse complement.
GAACGCGGTGATCGAGCACATGTCCGCCGAAGGCAAGGAAAAGGGCGAAAAAGCCCCTGGCGAGCCTGACGAATCCCCCAAACAACACGTCTCGGGCCTGGGCCGCGATCATTCGCTCAAGCCGGACACTGACGAAGCCCGAACATGATTCGTGAAATTCTGAAAATGGGTGATGAGCGCCTGCTGCGCATCGCCGCGCCGGTACCACCGGAAATGTTCAACAGCGCCGAGCTCTGGCAATTGATCGATGACATGTTCCAGACCATGGAAAGCGTCGGCGGCGTTGGCCTCGCGGCGCCGCAGATCGGCGTCGACCTGCAACTGGTGATCTTCGGCTTCGAACACAGCGAGCGTTACCCGGATGCTGAAGCAGTGCCGCAGACGATCCTGATCAATCCGCTGATCACGCCGTTGAATCCGCTGATGGAAGAGGGCTTCGAAGGCTGTCTTTCGGTGCCGGGCCTGCGCGGTGCGGTGGATCGCTATCAGCAGATTCGCTACGAAGGCTTTGATCCGAAGGGCGAGCCGATTGTGCGAGTGGCCTCGGGGTTTCATGCACGGGTGGTGCAGCATGAATGCGATCACCTGATCGGCCGGCTGTATCCGTCGCGGATTACCGATTTCAGCAAATTCGGCTTTACCGAAGTGCTGTTTCCGGACCTTGATCCCAACGTTGACGATTAACCAGAATCAAAAGATCGCAGCCTTCGGCAGCTCCTACAGGGATCGGTGTAGGAGCTGCCGAAGGCTGCGATCTTTTGATCTTCAAACTAGCCCCATCGCAATCATCGGCTTGCTCCGCGCATACCGGCTCAACCGCTCAGCCATCGCCTGCGGCAGCGGCGGATCGAAGCTGAAGCCACGCCGCTCATAAAACCCGCGCAGATCCGGATGGCAGAACAGCCACACCGGCTCGTCCACCTTAGCAACCGCCGCCGTGATCAGTTGCGCAGCAATTCCCTGCTCGCGACACCCCGGATCAACAAACAACCCCGTCAGCCAGTGCCCACCGGATACCGGCCGCAGACACAGCGCCGCAACGATCTCGCCGCGCCTTGCCACCCACAACTGCGCCTCACGCACGGCTTTCATCGAGGATTGGTGGCTGCGGTAGAACTTGTTCATCAGCGGCCACAACGATTCGTCGAGCTGGCTGTAGTGGATGTCGGACATGGTTCGGGCTGTCGCTGCGAAAAGCGCCGATTATAAAAGAACGCGCGCTTCGGGATAGGTGTATACCTGAACTCACACCCCTGTGAGTGGAGTACCGATCATGTCCAAAGGTATGGATTCAAAGAAAGCCGCGAAGAAGAAGCCGGCCAAGACCGCCATCGAAAAACGCGCAGAGAAGAAAGCCAAGAAGGTCGACATCTTCGGCCATTAAGCAATCCCTACGGGAGCCCGTTTCGCGGGCTTCCGCTTCGCTGGCGAAAACGCCCGTTTTCGCCACACTGTCTCCCGCGCTGAACCGTTTCTTGTGCAAAAAATGCCAGATACTGGCCGACTAGTGGCCTTGCGCCCGGCGTCGGGATGGCTATGCTTTGCAGGTAACTAACCATGTCGACCGTCATGCCAACAGGGCGGCGGTACCAGGTTGGTCCGTGATTCATGCTGCCAGAGTGCGCAATCCAAGGCACCGACACTGAACCAACAAGGAGCGTCATCTAAATGGAAGTTCTTCTACGCGTTAGGGCTGGCCCGCTTGCGGGCTATCAAGAAAAGGATGTCTTGATCAGAGCGTCGCTGCAGGGACCCTCCGATTGATCATCATTTATCACCTGACAACTTCCTCCCGTGGAGGAAGGCGTGTGCCTGTTCTGTGGAACGTAGTGATGGATCTTGCAAGACCTGAACTTTCATCAAATCAAAAGAACGCGCGGAAGGTGATACAACCATGTTCAACCTACATCACAAGGCTGACCTGCGGGAAATCGAGCGTTTCAGCTGTGCGCTGACCGAGGCCAACGCGAAAATAGAGGCAATCAGCCGCTCGATGGCGATGATCGAGTTCACCCCGGACGGCATCGTTCTCGACGCCAATGAGAACTTCTGCAAGACCATGGGCTACAGCGCCGAAGAAGTGCGCGGCAAACACCATCGGATCTTCTGCGAAGAAAGCTTTTATCGCAGCGAGGACTACGCGAAGTTGTGGCGTGACCTGGCCCGTGGTGAACCGTTCAGCGGCACTTTTCTGCGCCTGAACAAGAGCGGCCGGGAGATCTGGCTTGAAGCCAGCTACATGCCGGTGTTCGGGCCCGACAAACAGGTCAGAAGTGTGATCAAGGTCGCGGCGGACATCACCGCGCGCATCAACAAAGAACATGAAGAAGAAGCCATGCTGGCGGCGATCGGCCGTTCCATGGCGGTGATCGAGTTCACCCCCGAAGGCCATGTCATCCGCGCCAACGACAACTTTCTGCAGACCATGCAGTACGCGCACCCTGAAATTGTCGGCCAGCACCACAGCCTGTTCTGTCACCGCGCCGAAGCCGAATCTGCGCAGTACAAAGCGTTCTGGGCTTCGCTCAATCGCGGCGAATATCACTCGCACCGTTTCGAGCGCAAGAACAAGTCCGGGCAGATGGTTTATCTGGAAGCCTCGTACAACCCGCTGTTCGACGCCAAGGGCCGCTTGTACAAAGTGGTCAAGTTCGCCAGCGACATCACCAAGCAGATGACCACCCTGCAGAACGCTGCGGAATCGGCCCACAGCACCTCGGTACAAAACGACGCCTGCGCGCAAAAAGGCTCACAAGTCGTGCAGCAGACCGTGCAGATCATTCAGGACATTTCCCGCGATCTGAACGAAGCGGCGGTGAGCATCGATGCGGTCAGCAAACAGTCGGACATCATCGGCACCATCGTCCAGACCATTCGCGGCATTGCCGATCAGACCAACCTGCTGGCACTCAATGCCGCGATCGAAGCGGCGCGTGCCGGTGAGCATGGACGCGGTTTTGCCGTCGTCGCCGATGAGGTGCGCAGCCTCGCCGCGCGGACCAGTCAGGCCACTCTGGAAATTGTCGACGTGGTGCGCAAGAACCACGACCTGTCGCTGAGCGCAGTGTCGAGCATGCAGTCGAGCCTGAGCCGCACCGGGCTGGGCGTGGAGCTGGCGAACGAGGCGGGCGAGGTAATCCTCGAGATTCAGCAGGGCTCGCGGCATGTGGTGGATGCGATCAGTCAGTTCAATGAAACCCTGCAATTGAACTGAGCTGTTCAACGTCACCAATAGCCAATGTGGGAGCGAGCCTGCTCGCGAAAGCGTTATGTCAGCCAGCACATGTCTTTCTGATACGACGCCTTCGCGAGCAGGCTCGCTCCCACAGGTGAGTCCTGCGTTGGCCTTCAACGATGAGCAATATTCTCCAGCGCCAGATTACGCGTTCGTGGGCCGAACCAGCCGATGGTCAGCATCACGATCAGCATGCTGCTGACGATAAACGCCAGTACCCCCGGCGTGCCGAAATTATCCAGGAACATGCCGATCAGCAGACTGCTGAACACCGTCGACAAGCGACTGAACGAATAGCAGAACCCGACCGCGCGGGCGCGGATGTTGGTCGGGAACAGTTCGCTCTGGTAGGAGTGATAACTGAAGCTCAACCAGGCGTTGCAGAAGGTGATCATCACGCCGCAGAAAATCAGCCCGAACGCGCTGCTCTGCAGGGCGAACAGGGTGCCGAAGGTCATCGCGCCGAGGGCCGAGCCGACGATCTGCCATTTGTTTTCGAAGCGGTTGGCGAACTTCACAAACAGCAACGGCCCGAGCGGGTAGGCGAGGGTGATGATGAAGGCGTACATCAAACTGTGGGTGACGCTCACGCCTTGCCCCGAAAGCAGCGCCGGCAACCAGTTGCCGAAACCGAAGAAACCGATCGCCTGAAAGATGTGGAAGACGATCAACATCAATGCGCGGCGGCGGTAGGGCGGCTGCCAGATATCGGCGAAGCGGCCCTTGCCTTCGACATCGACGGGCACCGGTTCCGGCGCATCCAGCGCTTTGCCGTAATCCTTGGCGCAGCGCGCTTCGAGATGGTCGAGGATCCGGTTGGCCTCATCAAAGCGACCATGCTGCGCCAGCCAGCGCGGCGATTCCGGCAGACGCTTGCGCAGCCACCAGATAAACAGCGCAAAAACCGCGCTGGCCAACACCACCCAACGCCAGCCGGAAATGCCGAACGGCGCTTGCGGCACCAGCCACCACGACATCAAGGCCACCGCCGGCACCGAGAGGAACTGCACGAAAAACGCAAAGGCGAACGCCGAGCTGCGCATGCGTTTAGGAACCAGTTCCGAGAGGTAGGCATCGATCGTCACCAATTCGATACCCAAGCCGATGCCGACCAGAAAGCGCATGCCGATGATGCCCAGCGCCGAGGTCTGAATGCCCATCAGCACTGTCGCCACCGTGTACCAGATCAGCGCGAAGGTGAAGATCGCCCGGCGGCCGAAACGATCCGCCAGCGGACTAAGCAGGCTGGCGCCGAGGAATAGGCCGAGGAACGTCGCCGAGGCAAACGCCGCCTGATCGGAGAAACCGAACACCCCCTGATTGCCCGTGGCGAACAAGCCGTCGCGAATCAGCCCAGGACTGATGTAGGCGGTCTGGAACAGATCGTAGAGTTCGAAAAATCCGCCGATCGACAGCAGCGCCACCAGACGCCAGATGGTAGCAACGGCGGGCAGCCGATCGATGCGGGCGGAAATTTCGGCGGCGCGTACCGGGTCGATGCCATCACTGGGCGCGGCGGCGGGAGCGTGAGCAGTCATAGGCTGATCCATTTTTTATTGATGGAAAAGCTTAGCCTGCTATCGGTGTTAGCGGATTGTGAATGTCGGCGGTTTAACAGGTTGAACCGCTGATTTCTCGCAATATCTGCTTACGAATTAGCGATTTATGTCGCAGCGGCAGAATCCGGCAACGCCGAGCTCGGCAGGCCGAAGATCCGGTCGAACATCCAGTTGAACACGAAGGTGTAGCACGGGATGAAAATGATCAGTGCCAGATCCAGCAGGAACGCCTGCACCAGACTGATGTTCATCCACCACGCGATCAACGGAATCAGAAACACGATCAGCGTCAGTTGAAAGCCGACGGCGTGGGCGATACGTCGTTTGACCGTACGGGTGCGCGAGACCTGGCGACTTTCCCAGCGCTCGAACAACGAGGTGTAAATGAAATTCCAGGTCACGGCGATGCTGGTGATGATCACCGCCAGCGGCCCGGTGCTGCCCGGCGATGTGCCCGATAACAGTGCCAGACCAAGTGCCGAGAAGGTCATGCCGATCACTTCGTAGAGCGACACGTAGACCAGTTTGCGTTTCACGCCTTGCATGCAGATTTGCCTCTTTCTTGCCGAATGTTGGCCAGCAGGGCTGGCGAAGGCGGCGAAAGATAGCTTCAATAGACCTGACAGAAAAAGTCGGTAGCTTTCAGTTTTATTGATAGGGCAGGCATTTGAATTTCAGCAGCGACAGCATCGAATTATTTCTCGCGGTGATCGAACGCGGCTCGTTCTCCGCTGCCGCGCGGCAGTTGGGCAAGGTGCCCTCCGCGGTGAGCATGGGCATTGCCAATCTTGAAGCGGAACTCGGTTACCCGCTGTTCGACCGCAGTCATCGCGAGCCGCAACCCACGGCGATGGCGCAGTCGTTGGTGCCGCACGCGCGACTGATCGCCGAGCAGCTCAAGCAGCTGCAAGTGCACGCGGTGGAGCTGTCGTTGGGACTGGAAAGCAGGTTGTCGATCGGCGTGGTTGCGGACGTTGATCGGCGGCGCTTGCTGGCAGCGATCAAGGTGATTGCCGAGCGGCATCCGTTGCTCGACATCGAAGTGCTGACTGCGCCGCAGGATGATGTGCTGGCGATGTTGCACAGTGGCCGGGTCAGGGTGTGCCTGGCGTTCGCCGGTTTGAGCGTGAATGCGCTGGAGCGGTTCCAGTTTGTCGGCAGCGAACGGATGATCGCCACGCTGGCGGCGGACAGCCCGTTGTTGCAGGGGCGGGATGTGTTTCTTGAAGATCTGGTGCAGGTGCGGCAGATCATCGTCGCCAGCCGTGACTTGCCGATCAGCGAGACGCGGCCGTTGGTGGCTGAGTCTTACTGGCGTACGGACAATCTTGAGACGGCAATGGAAATGGTCGAAGCGGGGTTGGGCTGGGGTAATTTTCCGCTGTCGGTGGTACAGCCGTGGCTGGACACGGGACGCTTGAAGCGGCTGAATTTTCGCAACATCGAAAATGGCCTGGTGCTGCCGGTGCACGCGGTGTGGCTCAAGAGCCAGCCATTGCAGAAGGGCGCGCAGGCCCTGGTTGACCTGCTCAGCCATTGAACGCAACACAAAACCCCTGTAGGAGCTGCCGAAGGCTGCGATCTTTTGATCTTGTTCTTGAAAGCAAAATCAAAAGATCGCAGCCTTCGGCAGCTCCTACAGGGGATCGCGTGAGGGTCAGGTACTCTCGCGCACCTTCAGCTCAAACCCCATATCCTCCACCGGCCGCGCCACTTTGTTGCCCGCCATCAACGTGAGCATCTGCTCCGCTGCGCGCCGGCCGATCGCCTCGCGCGGGGTGTTGATGCTGCTCAGGCGCGGCACCATGTGTTCGGACATCGGCAAGTCGTTGAAACCGAGGATCGCCACTTGCTCGGGAATTTTGATGCCATTGCGCAACGCTTCCAGCAGCGCACCTTGGGCCAGGTCATCGTTGCCGAAGAAAATCGCATCTACATCCGGGTGCGCCGCCAGCAATTGCAAAAACAACTCGCCACCCAAGCCCACAGACGAAGCACGCGGTGTCAGCACTTCCAGATCCGGGTCGTAACGGCCCGCCTTCTGCAACGCCTTGCGGAAGCCTTCACCGCGCAACAACGTGCGCTGATCCAGCTGCGCACCAATGTAGGCCAAGCGCTTGCGTCCGCGAGACAGAAGGTGTTCGGCGGCAGTTTCCCCGGCGCTCAACTGCGAGAAACCCACGCAATTGACTCCGGCAGCACTGTCCAGCTCCATCATGTACACGCAAGGAATGTTGCTGGCCTCGATCATCCGCCGCGAACTTTCCGTGCGATCAAAACCGGTCAGCAGAAACCCGCGCGGCTGATAGGCCATGTAGTTGCGCAGCAGGTTTTCTTCTTCATCGCGCGAATAGTGGAAGTTGCCGATCAGCACTTCGAAGCCCTTGGGCGTCAGCACCCGATGAATGGCTTCCAGGGTGTCGATGAACAGCAGGTTGGACAGCGACGGCACCAGCACCACCACCGAATGGCTCTGCGCCGAGGCCAGTGCGCGGGCGGCGGGGTTGACCACGTAATTGAGTTCGAGCGCGGCTTTCTGCACTTTTTCCACCAGTTCGGTGGCTACCGTGCTCACCCCGCGCAAGGCGCGCGAGGCAGTGATCGGGCTGACGCCGGCCAGGCGGGCTACTTCATTAAGGGTCGGACGGCCGGTGGTGCGGGTATTTTTATCGTTCTTGGGGGAGGTCATCGGGCGGCTTGCCAAACAAAAATCAAGGCACTAAGGTAGCGCTGTCCTGATGCAGCTGCAAATGCGTGAGCGCGGTCCTGCCTGATCTGTGCTTTTTGGCGTCGGGAACAAACCTGCTGCAACCCAAAAAAACGACAAGAAGGCGTCGGCAACTTCTGCCTGTGCACTAGAGTCATAGCTAGCAAAGGTAGCGCTGTCTGCGCGCTGAGGTGTTATATGAGTCATCCCATCACCGCCCTGGTCATCATGGGCGTTGCCGGTTGCGGCAAGACGTGCGTCAGCCAGGCCCTGTGCCAATTGAGCGGCGCCACTGCCATTGAAGGCGATACTTTTCATCCGGCCGCGAACATCGAAAAGATGAGCGCGGGGATCCCCCTGAACGACGAAGACCGCGCTGGCTGGCTCGACAGCCTGTGCGATGAACTGCGTCGCGTCGATGCCCAAGGCCAGCGCCCGGTATTGACCTGCTCCGCCCTTAAACACAGCTATCGCGAACGTCTGCGCAGTGCCTTGCCGGGCCTGGGTTTCGTGTTTCTTGAATTGACCCCGGAAGTCGCCGCCGAGCGTGTATCGCACCGCCCGGGCCACTTCATGCCGGCGACGTTGATCGAAAGCCAGTTCGCCACCCTCGAATCGCCCAAGGGCGAGCCGCTGACTCTGCCGCTCAATGCCTCGATTCACAGCGTCGAAGAGCTGGCCCTGCAGGCTCACGTCTGGTGGCAGGCCAACGGTCTGAAACAGGCGGTATGAGTATGTTGAAAAAGACAGCGCTGTCCTCCCGACTTCTGTTCAACCCGCTTTAATAACAACAACAATCCAGGAGACACCCCCCATGTTTGGCATGTCCCACGAGACGTTCCTGCTGCTCGATGCGGTGGTCACGGTAATCGGCCTGATTATCCTGATCACCAAATTCAAGATTCACCCGTTCATTGCCCTGACCATCGCCGCCGCGTTCCTCGGCCTGACCTCGGGCATGCCGATCAACACCATCATCAAGGCGTTCCAGGACGGCTTCGGTGGCGTGCTCGGTTTCGTCGGCATCATCCTCGCCCTGGGCACCATGCTCGGCAAAATGATGGCCGAATCCGGCGGCGCCGATCAGATCGCCCAGACCCTGATCCGCGCCTTCGGCAAGGACAAAGTCCAGTGGGCAATGATGTTCGCCGCGTTCCTGGTGGGCATCCCGCTGTTCTTCGAAATCGGCTTCGTGCTGCTGATTCCGCTGGTGTTCATCGTTGCCCGTCGTACCGGTGTGTCGATCATCAAGATCGGTATCCCGCTGCTCGCCGGCCTCTCTGCGGTGCACGGGCTGGTACCGCCGCACCCGGGCCCGCTGCTGGCCATCGGCGTGTTTGGCGCTGACATCGGCAAGACCATTCTGTACGGTCTGATCGTCGCGCTGCCGACGGCAATCATTGCCGGTCCGATCTTTGGTACCTTCATCGCCAAGCACATCCCGGGTCACCCGAATCAGGAGCTGGTCGATCAACTGGCCCGTGAAAACGATTCGGCCAACCTGCCGAGCTTCAGCATTACTCTGGTCACCGTGCTGCTGCCGGTGTTCCTGATGCTGCTGAAAACCTTCGCGGACGTGGCGCTGCCGGACGGCAACTTCTTCCGTATCTGGATGGACATGATCGGCCACCCGATCTCCGCACTGCTGCTGGCGTTGCTGCTGTCGCTGTACACCTTCGGCTACAAGCAGGGCATCGGTTCCAACCAGATGCTCAAATGGCTCGACGCAAGCCTGGCGCCTACCGCTGCGATCATTCTGATCATCGGTGCCGGCGGTGGCTTCAAGCAGATGCTGGTGACCAGCGGCGTGGGTGACGTGATCGGCCACATGGCGGTCAGCGCGCAGATCTCGCCGATCCTGCTGGCGTGGCTGGTGGCGGCGGTAATCCGTATCGCCACCGGTTCGGCGACCGTGGCGACCATCACTGGCGCCGGCATTGTGGTGCCGGTTGTCGGCATGATTCCGGGCGTCAACCGTGAGCTGCTGGTGCTGGCCACCGGCGCCGGCTCGCTGATTCTGTCTCACGTCAACGACGCCGGTTTCTGGCTGGTCAAGCAGTACTTCAACATGACCGTGGCCGAAACCTTCAAGACCTGGACCGCGATGGAGACCATTCTGTCGGTAGTGGGCCTGGGCTTCATCCTGCTGTTGTCGCTGTTCGTATAAGCGGCAGTTTGCAGGCACAAAAAAACCGCAGTGATGCGGTTTTTTTGTGGGCGTGGACTTCCTGCTTGATCGTTCCCACGCCCCGCGTGGGAATGTAGCCCGGGACGCTCCGCGTCCCAAAGCGGACGCAGAGCGTCCATTGAGGCATTCCCACGCAGAGCGTGGGAACGATCAGAGGTGTGCCACTTATTTCGAGGCCAGGCCATCCGCGCGGAACATCCCGCGAATCCCGCGCACGGCCTGACGAATCCGATCCTGGTTTTCGATCAGGGCAAAGCGCACGTGATCATCGCCGTACTCACCAAAGCCAACCCCCGGCGAGACGCAGACCTTGGCCTCGGCCAGCAGTTTCTTGGCGAACTCCAGCGAACCCAGATGCGCATACGCCTCGGGAATCTTCGCCCACACATACATCGACGCCTTTGGATTCTCGACCATCCAGCCCAGCTCATGCAGGCCTTTGACCAGCACGTTGCGACGCTGACGATACTGCTCGGCGATGTCGCGCACGCATTGCTGATCACCTTCCAGCGCAGCAATCGCCGCCACTTGCAGCGGGGTGAAGGTGCCGTAGTCGTGGTAGCTCTTGATCCGCGCCAGGGCGCTGACCAGTTCCGGGTTGCCGACCATGAAACCAATGCGCCAGCCGGCCATGTTGTAGCTCTTGGACAGGGTGAAAAACTCCACCGCAATGTCCTTGGCCCCCGGCACCTGCATGATCGACGGGGCTTTCCAGCCGTCGTAGACGATGTCGGCATAAGCCAGGTCGTGGATGACCAACACGTCGTATTGCTTGGCCAGGGCGATCACCCGCTCGAAGAAATCCAGCTCCACGCATTGCGCGGTCGGGTTCGACGGGAAACCGAGGATCATCATTTTCGGCTTGGGGATCGAGCCGCGAATGGCCCGCTCCAGCTCATCGAAGAAATCCACCCCCGGCACCAGCGGCACCGAACGCACCTGGGCGCCGGCAATCACCGCACCGTAGATGTGAATCGGATAGCTCGGGTTCGGCACCAGCACGGTGTCGCCCTGGTCCAGGGTCGCCAGCATCAAATGCGCCAGGCCTTCCTTGGAACCGATGGTGACAATGGCTTCGCTTTCCGGGTCGATATCGACTTCGTAGCGCTGCTTGTACCAGTTGGAAATCGCCCGGCGCAGGCGCGGGATGCCCTTGGACGTCGAGTAACCGTGGGTGTCCTCACGTTGGGCGACCTGCACCAGTTTTTCGACAATGTGCGGCGGGGTGGCGCCGTCGGGATTGCCCATGCTCAGGTCGATGATGTCTTCACCACGGCGGCGAGCGGCCATTTTCAGCTCGGCGGTGATGTTGAAAACGTAAGGGGGGAGTCGATCTATGCGCGCAAAGCGGCGCGGCGAACCTTGTTCGGCCATTGTTGCCTCGGATAACGTAAGCGCCCGGAACCGTCCGAGCGACGCTGGTCACTGCGGTGACCTGTGGCGGAAGATAAGGGCAGTGATGGCATACTGTCCAGCGCGGTTGTAAACATTTTTTTCAAGGAAAATCGGTCAATGGAATTCACCAGCGGCTTCTTGCTGAGCCTTTCGCTGTGCCTGGATATCGGCGTAGCCAACATCGCGATGATCACCCTGGCCATGCAGCGCGGCTACTTTCAGGGCTTCGCTCTGGGCCTGGGCACCTGCGTCGGTGACCTGATCTATGCGGTGCTGGCCTTGGCCGGCATGACCGTTTTGCTGCAATACGAAACCGTGCGCTGGGTGCTATGGATCGGCGGTTCGGCGCTGCTGATCTACTTCGCGGCGAAGATGATTTATTCGGCGATTCACCACGAAGCGCTGCTGGCGGAAACCGCGGAAGTGGGGCAGAACTCCCATCGCAAGGAATTCTTTCGCGGCATCTTTCTCGCCATGTCGTCGCCGAGTGCGATTCTCTGGTTTGCTGCGGTCGGCGGCACGTTGATCGCCCGGTCCGGTGGCGGTGGTCCGTTGAGTTCGGCGCTGTTTCTCGGTGGTTTTCTCTGCGCCGGGCTGCTGTGGTCGGCCGGTCTGTGCTTCGCGGCAAGCCACGGCGGCAAGCTGCTGGGTGACAAGCTTCTGCGCTACTCCTATCTGGCATCGGCGGCGATCTTCTGTTATTTCGCGGTGTACGTGATCGTATCTGGCTACAACGAGTTTGTCGGCTCGGGCGCCGTCGAGCAGTTGCATTCGCTGTAAACGTGCGAAACGGGTCGGGCTTTCTATACTCCCAGCCGAATCCACTTTTCCGTTCTGAGGAGTCGCGTCATGGATGAACAACAACGCGTCGAGATAACCGAGCCTCGCTTCGAACACGGGCAATTTCTGCTGATTGCCGGTTTCGGCGGGCGATTCACTCAGGAGACCACCGAAGACATTCCCGCGTTGTGGGAAAAACTGATCCCGCACTTGGGAAAAATCCCCGCGCAAGTCAATGAAGTGACCTATGGCGTTTGCTGCAATGCGGATGGCGAGGGCGGTTTCGAATACATCGCCGGGGTGCAGATCGACAAGCTCGACGACCTGCCGGAAAAGTACCGCTGGGTTGAAATCCAGCCGCAGCAATATGCGGTGTTTGAGCACAAGGGGTCACTGGCGCAACTCCCTGACACCTTCCAGTACATCTGGAACACTTGGCTGCCGCAGTCCGGCCACGAAGCGGCGGACGCCCCGGAATTCGAGCGCTACAGCGAGGATTACAACCCGAAACTCAATACCGGCACGCTGGAAATCTGGCTGCCGATCAAGGCCTGAGCGGCGTAACAATCGAGGCGGAGCATGTCCACCACCGGTGGTTGTGCCTTATGCTGGCGGGCCTTGTTTCCACAGATTTTTGAGCTGCCATGAACACCGTGATCCGCAACGTCAGCGCCGCCGACCTGGACCGCTGCTACGCCATCGAAACCGTTGCCTACGAAGGCGACGAAGCCGCCACCCGCGAAAAGATCGCCACGCGCATCGCCACCTGGCCGGACGGCTTCATCGTCGCCGAGGTGGACGGCGTGGTCGCCGGTTTCATCAATTCCGGCGCGGCGTTCGACGTGCAGATGTCCGACGAAGCCTTCAAGGAACTGATCGGCCACGACCCGAAAGGCCCGAACGTGGTGATCATGTCGGTGGTGGTGCACCCGGATTACCAAGGGCAGGGCCTGGCCAAGCGCCTGCTCGCCGAATTCATCGAGCGCATGCGCGCCATGGACAAAGCGACAATTCATCTGATGTGCAAAGAGCAGCACATTGCGCTGTATGCCGGCTTTGGCTTTGCCTACATCAAGCCGTCCGAGTCCGACCACGGCGGCATGGCGTGGCACGAGATGATCCTGACCCTCTGAAGCCCACACCTATCGAAACTGCCTGATCGTTCCCACGCTCCGCGTGGTAATGCAGCCGGGGACGCTCCGCGTCCCAAAACCGTGACGCAGAGCGTCACAAAGAGGCGTTCCCACGCGGAGCGTGGGAACGATCAGGGGATACTCAGAAGAACAGCCCCATGCGCCGCTCGTAACCGATCCGGCCCTTGTACGCTTCGCCGCTGTCGACGTAGCCATGCCTGGCATACAGCGCAATTGCCGCCTCGTTATCAGCGTCCACCGACAATTCCAGCCCCTTGATTTCCGGCCACGCTTCACGGGCGACAGCGGGCAGCGCTTGCAGGCACGCCTTGCCGTAACCCTTGCCCTGCGCGCGCCGATCGACCTGCAGAGCATGCAACGTGGCGCTGTGTTCGTCGGCCCAGTCGGGCAACACCGGCGGGCGCTTGAGCAGCAGAAACGCTACCGGTACGTCGTCCGCCAGGAGGGCAAAACCCTTTACCCCGGGGCCGGGCTTCGACAGCAGGGTGTGCAGGGCACCGTGGATGTCGCCGGAGAACTTGATCTGCTCGGGGTGAATTTCAATCGACTCGACTTGCTCACGCTGCAATGGGCTGAGGCTGTCGTAAGGCACGAGTTGGGCTGACACGGGAATTTCCTTTTTCCTACAAGGATTGAAGCTCGGATTCTAGCGACATTGTCGTCAGTGAATTTTTTTTGTTTGCCCTGTCGATCTGCGCAAAGGGCAAACGACTAAGGGTGTCTTCACAACAAAAACCACGGAGAACACCATGAGCGTACAAAGCGAAATCCAGACTCTGATCAATACCTATCGCGAAGCGGTAATGGGCAAGGACGTCGAAAAAGTCATGGCCCTGTACGCCGACGACATCGTCTCGTTCGATGCGATCAAGGCCCTGCAATTCAAAGGCAAAGCGGCCTACCGCGCGCACTGGGTCGAGTGCATGGAAATGTGCCCCGGCCCGCACATCTTCGAGTTCCACGAAGTCGCCATCGAAAGCGCCGACAACATCGCTTTCGCCCACTGGGTGGCCAATTGCGGCGGCACCAACGACAAGGGCGAAACCCAGAGTTGCTGGATGCGTGTGACCGCCTGTTATCGGCAAGTCGGCGGGGCGTGGAAGATTGCCCATGAGCACTGGTCGGCACCGTTCGATCCGATGAGCGGCGCGACGCTGTTCGATGTAACCCCCTGATCTTCAGCCATAGTTGATCCGTTCGAATCAGGAGAGCGCCATGAAATACCTATGCCTGGTCTACAGCGATGAACGCCTGCTGCATACCTCGCCCGACAGCCCGGAGGACGCCGAATGCTGGGCCTACGCCGAGTCGATTCAGGGCAGCGGGCGGATGATCGCCGCCGAAGCGCTGGAATCGGTAGAGACCGCCACCACGGTACGCATGCGCAACGGCAAGTTGTCGATCACCGACGGGCCTTTCGCTGAAACCAAGGAGCAACTGGCCGGTTTCTACCTGATCGATGCCAAGGATCTCAACGAAGCGATTCAGGTCGCCGGCAATATTCCGGCAGCCCGGGTCGGCAGCGTTGAAGTGCGTCCGGTGCGGCAGTTGAATGTCTGACGTCAGGGCGCGGGTCGAGCAGGTCTACCGCGAGGATTCGCGGCGGATTCTGGCCACGCTGATCCGCCTGCTCGGTGATTTCGACCTCGCCGAAGAAGCCTTGCACGAGGCGTTCTTCGTCGCGGTCGAGCGCTGGCAACGCGACGGCGTGCCAGACAACCCGCGTACCTGGCTGGTCTCCACCGGACGTTTCAAAGCCATCGATGTGCTGCGCCGGCGCGCGCGGTTCAAGGCGTCGCAACCGTTGCTGATGGCGCAACTCGATGAGCTGGAACAGGCTGACTGGAGTGGCGAAGACGTGGAAGACGATCGCTTGCGGCTGATCTTCACCTGCTGCCACCCGGCCCTGGCGGCGGATGCGCAAGTACCGCTGACCTTGCGCGAAGTCTGCGACCTCACCACCGAGGAAATCGCCCGCGCTTTTCTCTCGGCGCCGGCGGCGATTGCCCAGCGCATCGTGCGCGCGAAAGCCAAGATCCGCGACGCGAAAATCCCCTATCAAGTACCCACGCTGAACGAATTGCCCGAGCGCCTCGACAGCGTATTGCGGGTGATTTATCTGGTGTTCAACGAAGGCTATTCGGCCTCGGTCGGTGCCGAGCTGACCCGCGAGGATCTGACGCGCGAAGCGATTCGGCTGGGGCGCTTGTTGATGGAGTTGCTGCCTGAGCCGGAAGTCATGGGTCTGCTGGCGCTGATGCTGCTGCATGAATCACGCCGGCCGGCACGAACCTCGCCGAGCGGTGAACTGGTGTTGCTCGACGATCAGGATCGCTCGTTGTGGGATGCCCGGTTGATGGCCGAAGGCTGCGCGCTGGTCGAGCACGCGCTGAGCACGCGACGCTTCGGGCCGTATTGCCTGCAAGCGGCGATTGCAGCGGTGCATGCGGAAGCGCCGTCGGCGGCGGAAACGGACTGGCAGCAGATTGTCGGTCTGTATGACGTGCTGCTGCGCGCGGTGCCGTCGCCAGTGATCGAGCTGAACCGCGCGGTGGCGGTGGCCAAACGGGATGGAGCGTTGGCCGGGTTGTTGTTGGTAGAAGGGATTTTGGCGGGTGGGGAGTTGCAGGATTACCACTTGGCGCATTCGGCGCGGGCGGAGTTTTGCCGGCAGTTGGGCCGGGTGGAGCAGGCGCGGGCCGCGTATCAGCGGGCGCTGGAGCTGACGCGGCAGGAGCCGGAGCGGCGGTTTATTCGAGGACGGATCATGGCGCTGGAAATGCTCTGACCTTGGCGCTCTGGCGATTGTGGGCAGTCTGTGGATTGCCCTCACCCTAACCCTCTCCCAAAGGGAGAGGGGACTGATCGGGGGATATTGGAGGGATTCACCGACTTGAACGAATTGTCTTGAATCCATAATCGATAAGGTTTTTCAGGTCGATGCATAACGCCAGACACCTCGGTCGGTCCCCTCTCCCAAAGGGAGAGGGGACCGATTGGGGGATATTGGAGGGATTCACCGACTTGAACGAATTGTCTTGAATCCATAATCG
>NZ_RCOD01000046.1:0-14901 GCF_004307505.1 Pseudomonas sp. Sample_11 | reverse complement strand
GGGGGATATTGGAGGGATTCACCGACTTGAACGAATTGTCTTGAATCCATAATCGATAAGGTTTTTCAGGTCGATGCATAACGCCAGATACTTCGGTCGGCCCCCTCTCCCTCCGGGAGAGGGCTGGGGTGAGGGGCTTTTGATCTCAAGCGCTTATTCAAGCATCTTGCTGAGCAACCAGCTCCCCGCCGGCCCCGGCGGATACAAGCGCGACCACAAGGCGTCGACAAACACCGGTTTCGGCCAGCCGCGCACGTCGAGCTCTATCAGCAAATCATTGGCATAACGCTGCACCAGCCACCTCGGCAACGGTGCCCAGCCAAAGCCTTTTTCCGCCATTTCCAGCAGCATCAGGTAACTCGGCGCCGACCACACCCGGCCTTTGCCGCGACTGTCGTAGGGATTGACGATGGTCGCCAGCCGCAATTCGCGATGTTGCTCGAGGATCTGCTGATCCACATGCTCAAGCTTCGCCAACGCATGCTCGCGGCTGACGAACAGGGCTATCTCCGTGCGCTCGGCCACAGTGGAGGTCACAAGATCCGGCGGGTAGTTATCCTGCATTTCCGCGAAGGCCAAATGCGCCCGGCCGCGCTGGACCAGCTCGATCAGGTCTTCGCATTCGGCAATCAGGCATTCCAGCTCAAGCTCCGGATAACGCTGCTCGAAATCCACCAGCGCCGCCTCGAAACGATAGGACTGATAAGTGTCGGAAATCGCCACGGTCAGTTTCGGTTCCACACCTTGGGCCAATTGCCGCGCGCTCATCTCCAAGCGACTGGTGGCGGCCAGAATCGCCTCGGCTTTCTGCAGCATGACGTGGCCGGCGGGGGTGAGCGTGGGCTTGCGGCTGCTGCGGTCGAACAGTTGCAGGTCCAGATCGATCTCCAGGCTTGCCACTGCCGCGCTAATGGTCGACTGACTGCGCCCCAGTTTGCGCGCCGCTGCGGAAAATGAGCCTTGCGTCGCTGCCTGGACAAACGCCAACAGTACTTCCTGCGAAGCCATGAACTATCGCCTTGATCGATGGTTATTGGTTTTGAAGTATCGGTATTCAGTTGCATCATGGCAACCATCGTCAAACAAGGAGTCAGGCCATGACTGCCCACAAGTCCATCACCGAACGTGTTTTCCAGGCGGTTGGTTTCGAGTTTCTCGCGATCCTGATCTGCACACCGCTGCTCGCATGGATCATGCAAAAGCCGCTGCTCGACATGGGCGCGGTGACCGTGTTGATCGCGCTGCTGGCGCTGGCGTGGAACGTGGTGTTCAACCGTTTTTTCGACCGTGCATTGGCGCGGATGAATCTGCCGCACAACGCCTGGGTCCGTGTGGTGCATGCGTTGCTGTTCGAAGGCGGGCTGATCGTGATGGGCGTGCCGCTGATTGCCTGGTGGCTGTCGGTCAGCCTGTGGCAGGCGTTGTTGCTCGACATTGGCGTGCTGCTGTTCTTCCTGCCGTACACCTACGTCTACCACTGGGGTTATGACGTCCTGCGCGAGCGCTTCATGACCCGCCGCGCATGTGAAAGCTGAGGTAAACCTGTGGTGAGGGGATAAATTCCCTCACCACAAAGGTGAGTCATCGGGCACGAAGTCAGAGAAACATGCCGCCGGATGCCTCGACCCGCTGACCGTTGATCCACTGTCCACCCTCTGACAGCAGCAGCGCCAGTGCACCGCCAATATCATCCGGCAGCCCGACCCGACCCAGCGCGGTATTGCTGGCGACCATCGCGTTGACCGCGCTGTTATCGCGCACCGTGCCACCGCCAAAATCGGTTTCAATCGCCCCCGGCGCCAGAACGTTCACGCCAATCCGCCGTGCGCCGAGCTCTTTCGCCTGATAACGCGTCAGCACTTCCATCGCACCTTTCATTGCCGCATAAGCGCCATAACCGGGCAGGCTGAAGCGGGTCAGGCCGCTGGAGATATTGACGATGCGCCCACCGTCATTGATCAGCGGCAGCAGTTGCTGAGTCAGGAAGAACGGTCCTTTCAACTGCACGTTCATCAGCAGATCGAACTGCTCCGGGGTGGTTTCGCTGAACAGCGCATGCACGCCGACCCCGGCGTTGTTGATCAGGAAATCAAAGCGCTGACGCTCAAAGGTTTGCCCCAATACCTGTTCAACCTGCGCGGCAAACGCGGCGAAGTTTTCGCTGCGGCCGACGTCCAGTTGCAGTATCGCCGCTTTCGCGCCGAGCGCCTGCAATTCAGTGACCAGCGCTTGGGCCTCGTCGGCGCGGCTGTTGTAGGTGCCGATGATGTCGATGCCTTGCGCGGCGAGGTGCAGGGCGGCGCTGCGGCCCAGGCCACGACTGGCGCCAGTGATCAGTGCGATTTTGCGGTTCATGCTGACTTCCTCGATTGCGTTGAGCGGGATGGAAGAAGTTTATTTATCCGCCCTGAGGTGATAAACACGGCATAAGCGGAATCACTGATCGGCTCAGCCGAACAATCACCGGGGCTTGTCATGAACAAACTGGAACTGCTGCGCACCTTCGTCCGGGTCAGCGAAATGTCGAGTTTCACTCTCGCCGGGGAAAGCCTCGGCCTGCCGCGCTCCACGGTGTCCGAACAGGTGCAGGCGCTCGAAGCCTTGCTCGGCACGAGGCTGTTGCAGCGCACCACGCGCAAGGTGCAGGCCACTCAGGATGGACTGGTGCTGTATGAACGCAGCAAAGATCTGCTCTCGCACATGGATGAAATCGAAGGGCTGTTCCGTCAGGACGAGGCTTCGCTGACCGGGTGCATCCGCGTCGACATGCCGAACATCCTCGCGCGACGCTTGATCATGCCGCGCCTGCCGGAATTCATGGATCGCCACCCGAATCTGCAGATGGAAATCAGCAGCACCGATCGCCGTGTCGATCTGCTGAGCGAAGGTTTCGACTGCGTATTGCGCATCGGCGCGCAGCCGGATCAGTCGGTGGTCGCCCGGCATCTCGGCGACTTCCCGATGGTCAATTGCGCCAGCCCGGCTTACCTGCAACGTTACGGCGTGCCGCAGACCATCGAGGATCTGGCGCAGCATCGGCTGGTGCATTACGTCGGCGTACTGGGCTCGCGTTCGGAAGGGTTCGTCTATGAGGAAAACGGCGAGGTGCGGCGCGTGGCGATGGCCGGCAGTGTCACGGTCAACAGCACCGATGCCTATGAAGCGGCGTGCCTGGGCGGCTTCGGCCTGACGCAGGTACCGCGCACCGGCATGCAGCCGCATCTGGAAAATGGCGAACTGGTGACCGTACTGCCGCAACACACCGCACCGCCGATGGCGATTTCGTTGTTGTACGCGCGGCAACGGCATTTGCCGCTGCGGGTGCGGGTGTTTATGGATTGGCTCGGCGAGGTCGTACGTTCAACACTCTGACATTGAGCACTTTCCCCCTGTGGGAGCGAGCCTGCTCGCGAAAGCGCCATGTCATTCAACATTGATTTATCTGACACACCGACTTCGCGAGCAGGCTCGCTCCCACAGGGAGGACTGTCTTGTGTGTGGGATTTGCGCTCAATAATCCCAACGCTTGCGAAACGCCCAGCGCCCGGCAATCACGGTGAACGTCGCCACCAACGCGACCAGCACCCAAAATCCGTGCGGGTCCTGGGACAGCGGCACGCCGCCGACATTCATGCCGAAAAAACCGGCAATGATGTTGATCGGCAAGGCCAGCACTGTCACCACCGTCAGGGTGAACAGCGTGCGGTTGCTTTGTTCGTTGAGGTTGGCGGCGATCTCTTCCTGCAGCAATTTGATCCGCTCGCCGAGGGCGGTGAGGTCGTTGATGATCAGCGCAAACTCCTCGGTGGATTTGCGCAACTCCTTGACGTCCTCCTTCTGCAACCACGGCGGCGGACGATTGAGCAGGCGCAGCAACGACCCTGGCTCCAACGCCAGCAGCCGTTGCAGTCGCACCAGCACGCGACGGTTGGCGCCAAGTTCGGCGCGGTTGGTCGACAGGCGCGAGGAGAGCAGTTCGTCTTCGACCTGATCGACACTCAGGCTGGTCTTGCGCACGATCTGCGTCAGCACTTCGCCCTGATCGCGCAGCAAATGCACGAGCAGTTCCGAGGGCGAGCGAAAGCATTCGCCGGCCTTCACCGACGAGCGCAACTTGTCCACCGAATGCAGCGGTTGCAGGCGCGCACTGACGATCAGTTTGCTGCGCACGCAGACCCACAGCGTCGACACGTCGGAGGAGACCATGCTGCTGAGGTTGAACACCACATCGTTGACCACCGCCAGCAGCGCCGAATCGACATGCTCGATGCGCGTCGAACGCGAACCTTCGTGCAGCGCTTCGAAAAACTCCTCGGGCAATTGCAGATGACTTTTCATCCAGCGCTCGCACGCGGCATGGGCCAGGTTCAGGTGCAGCCAGAGAAACTCTTCGCTGTCACCGTCATCCTGCAAACAGCGCAAAGCCGTCGCCGAATCGATCTCGCGCCCGCGCTCCCCGGGCAGGAAGCGAAAGCCGTAGAGCAAGCCAAACAGGTCCGGGGCGCGATGGCTGATATCGAGGCTGTGGTTCATGGCGGCTCGCTGCGAGGGTGTCTGGTGGGGGATTTTCAGGTTCACCTGTGCGGCATCATCGCAAGCCAACATGACCGTTTTGTGACAGTAAAGTGACTGCAAATCAACGCGTTACCGACTGTCGGAAGATTCTCAAGAAGCGCTCTGGCGCGCCGATCTCGGTTGAGTTAGGTTGCGCGCCATTGGCTTTCGGTCATGGTACGTCGACAGGGAAGTCCGGCCATTTTTCACGTCCGCTCGGGCGTGCCTCATCCCTGCTTCGAGTACCTTGCAATGCTGCAAAAATCCCTGAGAACGCAAATTCTCGCCCTGCTGAGCGGCAGTCTGCTGGCGATATTGTTGATCGCGCTGGCCTGCTTTCATTTCCTCTCCAACGGCGTGCAAAGCTATAGCCAGTTGATCGCCGGCCCGTTGCACACGTCGCAACTGATCGATGAAGCCAACCTGCAATTCAAAGTGCAGGTGCAGGAATGGAAAAACGTCCTGCTGCGCGGCAAGCAACCGGCGGATCTGGCGAAATACTGGAGCCAGTTCGAAGAGCGCCAGCGCGACGTGCAGAACATTCTCGGCGAACTGGCCGGCCAAAAAGGCATCGAGGCCAATCTCAAATCCCGCATCGAACGCTTGCGCGAAGAGCATCGCCAGTTGGGCGCGGCCTACCAGAAAGGCCGCGATGCCTACGTCGCTGCCGGTGGTGATCCGAGCGCCGGCGACGCAGCGGTCAAAGGCGTTGATCGCGCCACCAGCGAGCAGATGAGCGCACTGGTCGCCGAGCTGCGCGAGCAGGGCACCGCGCAATCGGCGTTGATCAGCGCCAGCGCTGAGCGCACCGTTTGGCTGGGGCTGTTGGTGATGCTCGCGTCAGGCTTGTTGATCGGTCTGCTGAGCCTGTGGCTGGTCAGCCGCAACCTGATCGAGCCGATCCGCAACCTCATCGATTACGTCACCCGCTTGAGCCGTGGGCAGTTGGCTGAACGTGTTGTCAGCGAGCGTCGCGATGAACTGGGCAACCTCGCCGCCGCAGCGAACACTCTGCGCGATTTTCTGGCGGACACCTTCACTCGCTTGCAACGCAGCGCCGGTGATCTGGACAGCGCCAGCGGCGAGTTGAACGCCATTGCCACGACCATGGCCGGCGGCACCAGCGAGCAATTCAACCGCACTGATCAAGTGGCCACGGCGATGAATGAAATGTCCGCCACCGCCCAGGAAGTCGCCCGTCATGCCGCCGATGCCGCGCGCGCTGCGGACGATGCCGATCAGTCGGCGCAGCAGGGTGAAAAGGTCATGCAAACCACCATTCACTCGATCACGCAGATGCGCGGCGAAATCGCCAACACCGCCACGGTGATCCGTCGCCTGGAAACCGACAGCGGTCGTATCGGCAAGGTGCTGGAAGTGATTCGTGGCATCGCCGAACAGACCAACCTGCTGGCGCTCAACGCAGCCATCGAAGCGGCGCGGGCGGGTGAGGCCGGGCGTGGTTTTGCGGTTGTCGCCGATGAGGTGCGCAACCTCGCTCAGCGCACGGCGGAGTCGATCATCGAGATCAACCAGATCATTCAGAACGTGCAGACCGGCGCTGTCGATGCCGCGCAGGCTATCGAGAGCGGCCAGGCGCGCAGTGATGAAAGCGTCGAACAGGTGACCCAGGCCGGCGCGATGCTGGAGCGCATCACCTTGGCGGTGGAGGCGATTCGCGACATGAACCGGCAGATCGCCACGGCCGCTGAGGAGCAGACTTCAGTGGCCGAGGATATCTCGCGCAACCTGACTGAAATCACTGCGATTGCCAGCACCAACCTCGACAACGTGCAGCGCACCGAAAGTGCCAGTCAGAACCTGCACGGATTGTCGGGGCAGTTGAATGAGGTGACGGCGCGGTTGAGTGCTTGATTGGTTTGGGTCGTGGTATGTCAGTGTTTTCGGTGTGATGGCTTGGCCCTCACCCTAGCCCTCTCCCACGGGAGAGGGGACTGACCGTGTTGATTGTTAGAGATACGTCGACCGGAAATGTCGAGGTGAACTCTGGTCTTGAAAAGCCCCCGATCTGCTCCCTTTCCCCCTCGCCCCCCTTGGGGGAGAGGGCTGGGGTGAGGGGGAATCGATTTCCCAGTCACCCCAAACCTCACGCCAAACGGCAGCCACAAAAAAGCCGCACGATCGTTAAATCGTGCGGCTCTTTAACAGCGGTCTATCAAGTGTCTTGCTTGTTGCTCAGCACTTTACCGGTGGTGGCATCAAAGTCCACGTCGAACTCTTTGCCGTCAGCAGTCTTAAGTTCGACTTCATACTCGTAACCATTGAAGTGGTTATCCAGGTCGGTGTCGGTAATCGTTGCGCCCGGGTGCAGTTTCAGTGCTTCGGCGTTCATCGATTCCAGCGACTTGATCTTGCCGTCCTTGACCAGTTGCGGGATCTGGTCGATGCGAACATCAGCCTGAGCCAGGCCAGCGGTGAGGGTCAGGGCAGCGGCGGTAAACAGGGCAGTCAAAGTTTTCATCGGTTCATTCCTTGGCAGTGCGTTGAAGTGGTTGATCTGTGTAAGTGGGTTCAGATTAACCAGCGCAACTTAACTCACCCTTAAATCTCTGCTTCGCGATAAAACTGCTCTTTGTGGGAGCGAGCCTGCTCGCGAAGCAGGCGACTCGATAACAACTTAGAAACCGTTCTTCTTCAGAACCTCATCAACACTGCCAACAGCCGGACGCTTATAAAACTTCAACAGTTCACTGGCGCGGTTGGTAAAGATGCCGTCGACACCCGCTGCCATGACTTTCTCGTAGTCCACCGCCTCGTCGACCGTATAAACGTGCACCAGCATGCCCTGATCGTGGGTGTACTGATTCATCCACGGTTGCACCAGGTCGGAGTAACTCTGGTCACCACCATGGGTCAGCTTCGCAGAAGGGCCGGTGCCGATCGCGCCCTGGGCCTTGGCGTAGTCGACCCATTGCTTGAATTCCGCTTCCGACTTCGGTTCCTGCTTGCCGTAGAAAACGTTTTTGTCTTTCTCGCCGGACGCGGCAAACGTCACGGCGGATTTAGGCTCGATGCTGCCTTCGCCGACCCACAACAGCAGAATCTTCGGCACTTGCGGCATTTCCTTTTCCAGCAATTGCAGGCTGCTTTTATCGAAGGTCTGCAGGATCACCTTGCCTTTGCCCTGACCGACGCGGAGCGCACTTTTCGCCAGTTTCGAACCGGCCGGGCTCAGCCAGCCGCGATCCTGGAGTTTTTCCTTGAGGTCATGTTCGATGCCGGGAAACAGCTGCGGCTCTTTGGTTTCGATGTACAGGCCCGGCTTGTGCTGCGGGTTGGCGCGGGCGATGTCGATGATTTCATCGAGGGTAAGAATCTTCAGCCCGGCGTAGGAGGGGCGTGCGCGGTCAGGATATTTGCTGTTGAACCAGCTGCCGGCATCAAGGGTTTTCAGTTCGGCCATGGTGAACGCGGTGGCCGGGCTGTCCTTGCGCTCGGGGAATTTGCTGGCGACGTCGGTGGTGCGTTGCAGGTTGTCGTCGTGCAGGGCGAAGAGCACGCCGTCCTTGCTGCGCTGCAAATCCATTTCCAGGTAATCGGCGCCGAGGTCACGGGCCAGTTTGTAGGCCGCAGCGGTGGACTCCGGGGCATCGAACGACGCGCCACGGTGGGCGATCACCGCAGGATGCGGAATGCCATGGGCGGCAGCGATTGCCTTGGGCTCCGGGTGGCTGGCGGCATGCGCCTGACCGAGGCCGAACAACAGACTCAGCACCAGAGCGCTTCGGGTAAAAGTGGCAGGCATGGTCGAGTTCCTTTCGCAGGTTTTTTTCGAGACGTACCTTTTAACAATTGAAGCGCCGCAGGGCTATCGCCAGACCGACATAAACCGAGCAAAACGGAAATTTCCTGCACTTTTGTGGCGCTGTTTGCAGTACGCTTGCCCTCGGCTGACGCCCCGGCAGAGGGCGCGCCGCTACATTGCCCTGCGTGTAAACCATCGATCATCTTTCGTGAGGTTTACCATGCGCATCACCTCCCAACTCATCTGCCAGGCCGCCGACGATCTCAAAGGCTTCGTCGGCCTCAACCGCAAGACCGGCCAGTACATCGTGCGCTTCAGCGAAGATTCCTTCGGCATGGACGTGGCCGGCGACGGCATCATCCCGGCCAGCGAATTCGTCTGGGCGAAGGCGTCGGACACCACCATGACCCTCAAGCGCGAATTGATTCAGTTGCTGCTCGATCAACACATCGACGACCGCATCAACCTCACCGAACCGTTACGGGTTTACATGAGCAAGGTTGAAGTGCCGGAGATTGTTGCGGTGCGGAGTCTGGTGCGCGGTTGAGGTGGATCGGTGACTTAATGGCCATTCGCTGGCAAGCCAGCTCCCACAGTTTATGCATTGTATTGAAGAGCACGCTGTACCTGTGGGAGCGGGCTTGCCCGCGAAGAGGCCGGTTGAGACATCGCTAGGTTCAAGGTTCAGCTACACACCTGCATTCAACCCGGCATAGTGGAGTTCACACAAGCCTTCACAAATGCCCGTACCAGCGGCGGAGTTTTGTTCTTGAGGGCGGCGCGTTCCGGCTGGAACAGCGTGGCGACGAAAAACTGATGACTTTTAAGTTCGATAGCGCGCAGATCCCCCTCCGAATCACGGCCTACCGCTTGTAGCTGATCGCTCATCAAATGCTGTTCGAACTGCGGATTCACGCCGTAGCGGCAGCGGTAGCCTTCTTCAATTTCAGACTTTTCGTACGCCTTGGCGATCAACGAGCCGGGCTGGAGGTGAATGACGTCGATGGCTTCAACCAGCGAGCAGCTCAGCGGCGTGAGCACAGCGCGTTCGGATTCTGGCGAGGTTTCCCCATGCTCGGCGTCGGCCCAGCCCAGCACATTGCGCGAATATTCCAGAACCGCGTGCTGAAAACCGCCACAGGTGCCGAGGAAAGGTCGCCCTTGCTCGCGGGCAAAGCGGATTGCCCTTAGCGCACCGTCTTCACTTTTATAAGGGCTGGCGGGTACACACCAGAACCCATCGAATTGAGTCAGCGCAGTGTCGGTGCCGATCTCTTCAGTGGCCAGCCACTCGAACTGCACGGTGCGTTGCAGGTGTTCGGCGACCAGGCCGAGTGCAACCGGAATCGCTTGGTGGGCGGTGACTTGGGGGTCGTAATCGCCAACCAGGGCGATGCGGACGGCGCGATTTTCCATGGGATTTCCCTGCGCTTGCTGAAGGATGGCAGTCACTATAGATCGCGTGATTGCCATCCCACTATCCCGAGTTTTACCTGGTGCCTGAGACTACCGCCATTACCCCGACACCCGCTCATTGGCAAACATGCTCACCGCATCCACCGCCTCACTGGCGCCATCGCGAATCTGCAGAATCACCGTGCCGGCCTGATTGGCCAGTTCCACGCCTTCTGCGGCGCGGTCGCGGGTGCCTTGCATGCTCTTGATCGCCTGCCGTGTTTCGCTCTGGATCAGACTGATCATGGTGGAGATCTCCGCGGTGGAGCCGCTGGTGCGCGCCGCCAGTTGCCGTACTTCATCGGCCACCACGGCAAAGCCGCGGCCCTGTTCACCGGCGCGCGCGGCTTCGATGGCGGCGTTGAGGGCGAGCAGGTTGGTCTGATCGGCGATCGCGCGGATGGTGTTGACGATGGCGGTGATTTGCTCGGAGCGGTCGCCCAGTTGCGCGATCAGCGTTGAGGACTGGCTGATGTCCTCGGCGATTTCGCGCATTTCGCTGGCAGCCTGTTGAATCACTTGCGTACCTTGCTCGGCGACTTTCCGTGTCGCTACCGAGATGTGATAAGCGGTGCTGGCACTGCGTGCGTCCTGCTCGTGTTGCTCGACACGGGTGGTAACGTCAGACGCGAACTTCACGACTTTGTACAAGCGCCCCGAAGCGTCGTAGACCGGGTTGTAGTTGGCCTCCAGCCAGACGATCTGACCGCGTTTGTCCACGCGCTCGAACTGCCCGTGGAAGAACTCGCCCTGATTCAGGCGCCGCCAGAAATCCTGATAGGCGCCGCTGTTGACCAGCGCCGGGGTGCAGAACAGGCGGTGATGCTGGCCCTTGAGCTCTGCGAGGCTGTAACCCATGCGCGTGAGAAAATTCTGGTTGGCGGTAAGAATGTTGCCGTCGAGATCGAACTCGATCACCGCCATCGCGCGATCGATCGCCTGCAGCTTGGCGTTGGCCTCGTTCTCCTGCTGTACCTTGGCGGTGACATCCATCGCGTACTTGACCACTTTGATCACCCGTCCCGACGCATCCTTGATCGGGTTGTAACTGGCCTCGAGCCAGATCGGCTGGCCTTTGCTGTCGACCCGTTCGAAGGTGCCGGACTGGAACTGACCGTTTTTCAGGCGTGACCACAGCTCGGTGTATTGGGCACTGCGCCCGAACTCTGGTGTGCAGAAATGCCGGTGCGGCTGGCCGATCGCCTGGGCAGCCGTGTAACCCATGGTCTTGAGGAAGTTGTCATTGGCACGCAACACCACGCCATCAAGATCGAACTCGATCACCGCCATCGAACGATTGATCGCTTCGAGCATTGCAGCCTGGTCAAAAACGGTGTGTTGCAGTTCAGCGAGGGCGGCTTTCTGGCGATTGAAGAACATGCTTGCGATACTCGGGAAGTGGGGAAAATCAAAAGGATTCAGTCCCTATTCCTGCGCCGGCAGACCGAAATGCACAGACGGCATTCGGTGGTGACTGCTCAATGCCAGCGTTCCGTTACTGGCAGATGGCTACTTATACAAAACTTAATAAAGTTGTACAAGAAAGGAATTTTTCACAAATTTGTATAACTTTTTGCGAAATTAGTTGTACGCGGCTCGCCGCGCCAGTGATTCACCGCTGATACAGTGCCAGGAACATCTCCAGCGCCGACTCGGCAACTGCATTCTGCGCGTCTGGATCAAGGGCCGCGCGACCCAGCGAGATCTGCGGCCAGAACGCGAATGCCTTGAGCAAACCTTGTACTTGATGCGCGGCAAATTCTGGATCCACCGGTTTGAGCCGTCCGTCGGCTTGCGCCGCGCGTATCCAGACGGTCAGGCCTTCCTCGCGCTCGCCCATGCGCTCGATCATGTTCTGCGCACGTTCAGGGGAATGAATGGTTGCGGCAATCGCCACCCGGGCGAGGGTGAGAAAATTCTCGTCAGCCATCATCTGCACTTTTTCTCGCAGCATCAGGCGCAGCTGCTCATGCAGCGGTTGCTCGCGGTCGTAGCTCACCGACGGCTCGGCAATGATCCGCGCCCACAACTGATTAAGGATCTCGGCGAACAGCTCTTCCTTGCTCGGAAAGTGGTTGTACACCGTCCGCTTCGACACCCCCGCCGTGGCGGCGATCTTGTCCATGCTGGTGATTTCGAACCCGTGGGCACGGAATTCGGCGATCGCCGCCTGGATGATGGCTTCGCGTTTGCGATCGGTGAGGCGTTGTGGAGCGGTCATGAGCGGACTTCAGTAGAGAAGGGATGAAATTACACTCGGCAGTTTACTTGGCGTCGGCTTTGATGCAACCTAGAAACTACACCGCTCAGTGTAATGTTGCGTTAATCCTCGCACCTTACAAACCAGAGCGTTTGGCCTTTGCGTGCAGCTTGGCCATTTTCATTTCCCGTGGAATACCGTGCAGCACACGGTTTTTCGGAGTCGTTCAGTCATGGCCAATCCAGTCTCTCTCCCGGATAACACTCCCACGCCTGAAGCCTCTCGACAGGATCAAGGGCTGTTTCGCAATCATGCGCCGGTGCAGCGCGAAGGGGTACGCAAAATGCTGCGGATCATGTGGAACATGATTTTCCACAAACCGCGCGACACCCGTCCGAGCGCCGCCATTCCTGTGCAGCCGCTTACTCGCGAAGATCTGCTCGCAGCGCCCAATCACAGCGTTTACCGCTTGGGGCACTCGACGCTGCTGCTGAAGATGCGCGACAAATTCTGGATCACCGACCCCGTCTTCGCCGAGCGCGCCTCGCCGGTGCAATGGGCGGGTCCGAAACGCTTCCACCAACCACCGATCAGCATCGACGAACTGCCGCCGATCGAAGCAGTGATCCTCTCGCACAATCATTACGACCATCTCGACTACGAAGCGGTGCTCAAACTCGCCGCCAAAACCACTTACTTCCTGACTCCGCTGGGCGTGGGCGACACCCTGATCAAATGGGGCATCGACGCCAGCAAGGTGCGCCAGTACGACTGGTGGCAGGGCACCGAAATCGCCGGTATCCGCTTCATCGCCACCCCATCGCAGCACTTCTCCGGCCGTGGCCTGTTCGACGGCAACAGAACGCTGTGGGCGTCATGGGTGATGATCGACGCCGACACACGAATCTTCTTCAGCGGCGACAGCGGTTACTTCGACGGCTTCAAACGCATCGGCGAACAATACGGCCCGTTCGACCTGACCCTGATGGAGACCGGCGCCTACAACGTCGAATGGCCGCACGTGCACATGCAACCGGAAGAAACCCTGCAAGCCCACATCGACCTCAAGGGCCGCTGGCTCTTCCCGATCCACAACGGCACCTTCGACCTGGCCATGCACGCCTGGCACGAACCGTTTGACCGCATCCTTGCGCTTGCATGGGAACGCAGTATTGCGATTACCACACCGCGGATGGGGGAGGCGTTCAACCTTGCGCATCCACAACGGGGGAGTGCGTGGTGGATGGCGGTGGAGGAGGAGAGTGATGCAGTGGTACAGAACGCGTGATTTGTTCAGTTGGTGAGGGGCATCCCCCTCGCCAGCTTACTCAGCCATCGCAAAATCCCCACGCCCCACCGATTCCCCCGCCATACCCTGCGCCCTGACACTGCGCCCCGGTGCAAACCCCGGGAAGAACACCAACCCCTGCGCTTCAAACCGATAAGCCAGTGCCAGTCTCGCGGCGTCCGCCACGTCCTGCTGCGCTTCGAACCGCTGGATATCTGCCACCGCCACTTCGGCCTCGCGCGACAGTTGTTCAACGCTCCAGCCCAGCATGGCGCGGGCCTGGACGCAGTGGGTCGGGGTGAACTGGAAAAGGGCAATGCGTTCGAGGACGTGGTTCATCGCAAGAGAGGCCATGGTGTGCTCCGGGCTCAAAAGTGCTGATTGAAAATGTACTGTGTTTTTGTACAGTTGTTTTCGGCCGGGATCAAACGCATTTTTCGAATTTGCCTAGTTCGTCGGCTCCAACCAGACGGACGGTGCCTGTCCCAGCACGCGCCGAAACATCGTCGAAAACGCCGCCGGGCTCTCGTAGCCGAAGTCCAGGGCAATCCGCGTCACCGCTTCCCCCGCCGCCAACCGTGCCAACGCCTGCACGACGCACGCCTGCTGACGCCACTGACGAAAGCTGAGCCCGATCTGTTGCCGAAACAATCTGTTAAAGGTACGCAAGCTTATGTGTAACTGATCGGCCCAATCCTGCGGGGATTGATGGGTGTTGGGCATGTTCAGAAAGGTCTGACACAGACTGAGGAGCTTTCCTTCGGCGGGCATGGGAATGTGTAGGGCAAGGGGCGCGCTGCGTGCCAGTTCATGCAACAGCAGGTTGATCAGCACACCGTCGCGTCCGGCCTGGTCGTACATCAGTGGCACGTCCACCGCTTCCATCAGCAAATGCCGCAGCAGCGGCGACACATTGAGCACTTGGCAGTCCGGCCCCAGATCCACGTTGCCCGGTTCGACATACACACTGCGCGTGCTCACCCCGAGCATCAACACCTCATGAGCCACGCCCGGCGGAATCCACACCGCGCGCTGCGGCGGCACCACCCAATTACCGTTCCGGGTGCTGACTTGCATCACGCCTGTTGCGCCGTAGAGCAATTGGCCACGGCGATGCGTATGAAACGGGAGTAGGTGACCGTGGGAATAATCGGTACCGATGGCCACGACCGGGCGAGCCGTGTCATCGAGCTGATTGATCGAAATATTGCGCATCAGGCGTGTTCCAGCGATTGGCGTAAACGCGAACATTATTGGCCCAACTACTGAAGCCGGCCAGTGCATCGCGCTCTAATGTCCTGGGCTCCCCCGATCCTGGACGCCCACCATGTTCTACCTCCTGCTTACATTGTTCGGTTGCCTCACCGGCATCAGCGCCGTGCTCTTCGGTTTCGGCGGCGGCTTCGTCATTGTGCCGCTGCTCTATCGCATGCTCACCGCCAGCCACGCAGCCGACGACCCCATCGCGCAATCGGCCATGCACATCGCCGTGGCCACCTCGACCTGCGTGATGGTCGTCAACGCCCTGATCGCCACACGCAAACACCAGCGCGCGGGCAATCTGCTCCGGGACTACCTCTGGCCATTGCAGACTGTGTGAAAACGCACTGATGGTGGTTCCAGCAAACGCCCCGACTT
>NZ_RCOD01000073.1:52066-59221 GCF_004307505.1 Pseudomonas sp. Sample_11 | reverse complement strand
GGGGGATGGGGGTGGGTCTGGGATCAGTTTGTCCATTGAAACGGCTCTCCAAAATCTGCGGTGCGACCCAATGCCATTCTCACGGGGCAAAAGGTGGCAACTGTATGCGGGGTGAGAATACCGGTTATGGACACCCGGCCAGACCGAAGTCTGCCCGCACACAGCCGCCATGACACATTGCAGACAGCGGACAAGCTGGCGGCGATTATGCGTGCACAGATACTGGATGACCATAAGTAGCAGGGTTCTCACACCCGATCGCCGAAGGTTCGACGACAGCCAGAGACTAGTGACCCGACGTCCGACGGACAACCTGAAAACCTTGTGGGAAGGTTCTGGTTATCTCGCGTCAGATTTAAACGACTTCGAGTTATCGGCGGACCCACTGGCCTCATTGCGAGCAGGCTCGCTCCCACAGAACAGCAAAAGCAAAGCAAAAGCAAAATCAAAAGATCGCAGCCTTCGGCAGCTCCTACAGTTAGATCGCGTAAGACTCAAAAACAGGTCGGCTGCCAGGCCGCCTTCGCGAGCAGGCTCACTCCTACAGAACAGCAAAAGCAGAGATCAAAAGATCGCAGCCTTCGGCAGCTCCTACAGTTGGATCGCGTAAGACTCAAAACCAGGTCGGCTGTCAGGCCGCCTTCGCGAGCAGGCTCGCTCCCGCAGAAAGCAAAAGCAGCGCAGCTGCCCGCGGCGAAGCCGCACCACTCAACACCAAAGCATGGTCGGCCCAAAGGCCGCCAAGTCAATGCGCCGTAACCCGCTGCCGCCCCGCCGAACTACCAGGAGAAAGCGCCAAAGCCAACTGCGTCCGATTATGCATATGCGTCAACCGCAACACCTGCGACACATACAACTTCACCGTGTTCTCGGTAATCCCCAACTCACAGGCAATCTGATAATTGGTCTGCCCCTTGCCCACCAACCGCGCCACGTCCAACTGCCGGGGCGACAATTGACTGAACACCGCCGGCATCTCCACGGACTCAGGCTCACCATCACTCACCACCGGCACGGGCGAGCGCCGCACCTTGTCCAGATCCTGATAAAGGTCATCAATCGACTCGGACAAAAACTGCAACTTCTGATTCAAATGCCCCAGATGCAGATTCTTCTGCCGTTCCTGCAAAGCCAGCTCCTGGCGCTGCACACCCTCAAGCAACTCTGCCAGATCGATCGGCTTCTGATAGTAATCGGCAATCCCCGCGCGCAACGCCTTGATCACATCCTGCTTGTCGGCGCGGCCGGTGAGCATGATCGCCTCGAACACCCGCTGCTTGCCGGCCAGCCGCTGCAACGCCTGGATCAACTCGATGCCGTCCATGTCCGGCATGTGCAAATCACTCAGCACCAGACCGATGTCCGGGTCCGCCCTGAACAGCTCGATGGCTTCAAGACTCGAGTCGCACGGCACGCAACGATAGCCACTGCTCTCGAGAAACTCACAGAGTTCTTCGACGATCAGCGGCTGATCATCGACCACGAGGATTTTTACCGAATTAGGCTTGTTCACGAACCACTCCATTTGCTCGGCCAACGCTGACGATTCCTGCACTTTGGTGGCGTATTCGCCTGAATTGAAAGTAGACCCACTTTCCGACTATGTACATAGGACTAGTGG
This sequence comes from Pseudomonas sp. Sample_11, assembly GCF_004307505.1. Classification (NCBI taxonomy): domain Bacteria; kingdom Pseudomonadati; phylum Pseudomonadota; class Gammaproteobacteria; order Pseudomonadales; family Pseudomonadaceae; genus Pseudomonas; species Pseudomonas sp. Sample_11. The sequence goes on along the minus strand of NZ_RCOD01000073.1, from coordinate 57,600 downwards.
CACCCCGCGATCAGGTGATCCAGTACAGCGAAAGTACTACCCCTACCCACACGAACGGCGCAAATGGCAGCTTTTTTGACTTGTCCGGGGCCAGATGACGCACATGCTCTCTAACTCCTTGAGCCATATGAGGCCAGACTTTTGGCGCGAGCAGCAGCCACAGCACGCTGGCCACGCCCGCGCCGATAAACGCGCCAAGAACGAATATGCCGTTCGTCGCAAGACCCAGGGCTGTCATTAATTTCACATCGCCGGCGCCCATGCGGCCCAAGAAATAACCCGGCAGCGTCAGCAGCAGAGCGATCAGGCAGGCCCAGCCGCCCTGCCCCGCGTCGGCGCCCAGCCAAGTAGTGCCAGTCGCCAACAACCAGACCAACGCCAGCGCACCTACGCCCAAGGTCAACACGTTGGAAATTCGCCGCTGCCGGGCATCTTGGGCGGCGCAGATCGCCAGCCAGATCAGAACAAGGGAAATCTGCATCCGCCGAAAGCCGTCCGTTTTGCCTGATTGATTCTATGCTGATACTACGCAGTGACTGTCAGGGTAGACGCACGCATGAAAAACGGCTTTCGCAGGTCGCAAAAAGGTGCGGTGGCGATCGAATTCGCCTTGGTGTTCATCATCTTTTTTGCAGTGTTTTACGGGCTGGTCAGCTACGGCCTGCCCTTCGTGATGATGCAATCGTTCAACCAGGCCACTGCCGAGGCGGTGCGCCGCAGCGTTGCGGTCGACCCGACCACGCCGAACTATTCGACGGTGGTGGTCAACACCGCCAATGCCGCGCTGACCCAACAACTGCAATGGCTGCCCTCGGCCTTGAATCTGGTGGTCGGCACCGACACCAGTGCGGCGTACGACGCGGGGACTGGCACCCTGACCGTCAGCGTCAATTACCCGGTAAGCAAGCTCAATCAGATCATGCCGTTTCTGGTGCTGCCCGGGATCGGCACGGTGCCCAATCTGCCGACGCACCTGACCGCCCGCTCGAGCCTGCAATTTTGACCGCCGGCGATAAGTTTTTCGGGCGCTTGCTCATGCGCGCGCCCACCGCAGCTCACGACTTGCCGGACCATCTCGGCGCGCCGCCGATCGGCCTGCATTTTTATCTGGATGGCAACGGCGATGTGTTGCAGATCGCCGGCCCGCTGCGGCATTTGCTCGCCCAGCACAAACCTCAGGGTCAGCCGCTGCCGCTCAGCGCCTACCTGCTGCCGCACAGTCTGCTGACTATCGAAGGTCAGCCCAGAGACTGGCAGGGGCAACTCCTCGATCTCGACTTTTCCGGGCTCAATGGTCAGCCCCTGCACCTGCGCGGCTGGGTGCAGCCGCTGGAGGATGGCTGGCGATTGCAGATGCTCGACATCGCCGACCTGTTGCTCGAACGTCAGCAAGCGCGCGATCGCGACGCCTGCCAGACCCTCGCCGCGCAGGTCAGTGATCGTCTGCGCACGTGCAGCCTGACGCGTCTGCCGACGGTGCTTGGCGAACAATTGCAGGCCATCGCCCAGCGCTGGCACATCCCCTGCCTGGCCGTGGCGTTGCTGGATGAACAGGCCCAGGGCTGGCAGATTCATCAACAGTTTCGCGGCCACGATGCCCCGCAATTGTGGGAGGACGGTCAGCCGCTGGGCACGCCGCTGGACAGCCTCAACGGCAGCGCACCGCAACGCCTCGCCGGCCCGCAGGGCCGCTATGAACATTCGCGATTGCAGGCCACGTTCGGCAACGCCAACGGTTTCGCCGTGCCCTACAGCAATGACCAGGGCGTGGTCGCGTGGCTGCTCTGCGGGTTTTATACGGTCGACAACGTGGCGCCATGGCTGACTGATCGCGACTGGCTGACCCTGGCCGGCGCGCTGGCCGGGCCGCTGCTCAGCCGCTTGCGCGAGCAGCGCCATGTGCAATCGATGGAGCGCCTGGACTCGCTGCAAAACCTGCTCGGCACCGGCTGGTGGGAAATCACTGCCGAAGAGCAAGTTGCACTGGCGCCGACGCTGGCCTCGGCACTGAATCTCAGTGATCGCCTGCAGCCGGTAGAAGACTGGCTGTCGCTGTTTCATCCCGCCGATCGCGCCGAGTTGCGCAGCCGTTTGCGCGCCCTGCAACTGCAAGGAGAAGCGCTGACCCTGAGCGTGCGTCTGCACCGCGCGGAGGCCGGCGCAGCAGCGACGTGGTACCGGATTCAGGGCCAGGTCAGCGGCACCGGTGAGCATCGGCGTCTGGTCGGGTTCATGCTCGACATCAGCGACATCCAGAATCAACAACAGCGCGCCGCTGCCGCCCATGCGCGGCTGGACAATCTGATTGCCAGTTCGCCGGCAGTGATCTACGTGCAGCGCTACGCAGAAGGCGCGTTGATCCCGGCTTTTTTCAGCGCCAGCCTGCAACCCTTGCTGGGCTGGACGCTGGAAGATTGCGATGCAGCAACACTGGTCGAGCGCGTGCACCCCGACGACCGCGAACTGTATTTCCAGCGCAACCGCCAGTTGCTGCGCGAAGGTTCGGTGCGTGCGCGTTATCGCCTGCGCGACAACCGTGGCGAGTACCACTGGCTGCTCGATGAGGCAAAACTGCTGCGCAATGATCTCGGGTTGCCGGTCGAGGCGGTGGGCCTGTGGCTGGACGTCACCGACGCGACGCTTGCCGCCGAGCAGGTGCGGCAAAGCGAAGAGCGCTATCGGATTCTGGTCGAGGACTCGCCGGCGATGATCTGCCGTTATCGCCCGGACCTGACGCTGATCTTTGGCAACCGACCGTTGGCGACTTATCTGGAATGCACCCCGGAACAACTGCCCGGGGTTGATCTGGGTGGCTGGATGTCCGATGAACAGCGCGCAGCGTTCGTTCAACGCTTGAGCCAACTGACGCCGCAACAGCCAGTGAGTACAGCGGAAATCAGCCTGCAATTGCCCGGACGCGAACACGCCTGGTGGGTGTGGTCGGATCGCGGCGTGTTCGACGAGCGCGGCCAGTTGATCGAAGTGCAAGCGGTGGGCCGCGACAACACCGAGGTGCGGCGCTCGCAACAACAACTCACGCAAAGCGCGAAAATGGCCACCCTCGGCGAAATGGCCACCGGCCTTGCCCACGAGATCAATCAACCGCTGAACGTCATGCGCATGGCCATCGTCAACGTGCTCAAGCGCCTCGGCAACGGTGATGTGCAGGTCGATTACCTGACCGACAAACTCAACCGCATCGACGCTCAGGTGCAGCGCGCGGCTAAGGTGGTCGACCACATGCGCGTGTTCGGCCGGCGCTCGGAAATCGAACGCCAGTTGTTCAACCCGGCCCAAGCCATCGAAGGCACCCTGTCGCTGCTGGCCGAAGGCATGCGCGGCAAAGGTGTCGATCTGCGCATCAGTGAGACCGGTTTCGAGGCGCAGGTGCGCGGCTACGCCGATCAGTTGGAGCAGGTGCTGATCAATCTGATGGTCAACGCCCGCGACGCCCTGCTCGGCAAACGCGAGGGCGACTCAACGTTCAAGCCGTGGATTTCGATCTACACCGAGCGTGACGAGAAAAGCGTGCGGCTGTGGGTCGAGGACAATGGCGGCGGTATCGATCCGCGTTTGCTGGAGCGGATCTTCGAGCCGTTCTTCACCACCAAGCCGATTGGCGTCGGCACCGGTCTGGGCCTGTCGGTGAGCTACGGCATCATCGCCAACATGGGCGGGCAATTGAGCGTGCGCAACTCCACGGAGGGCGCACGGTTCTGCATCGAATTGCCGATCGCCAGCGACGATCAGATCACCAGATAGGCCTTGCCGGTCTGCCCGCAGGTCATGTTGGCGCCCACCTCTGTATTCATCAGGTTGATGCCCAAGCCTTTGAGCAAATTGTTCAACATCGGATCGAGCAATGGGCTGATCAAACCGGTGACCACTGGCAACAAGCGGTTGCTGACGTCGCTGATCAACGAAGCCACACCGGTGACGACAGCGCCCAGCGGGTTGCTGCCCACGGGTTTGTAGACGATCAGGTTGATGCCCGACAGGGTGTTCGCCAGGCTGCCGACGATGTTACTGGTCGGCGCGGCCGGTAGCACGCTGGGCGGCAGTTTCAGATTGGCCGGGGTGGCGAAGGGTGTGGTGCTGGAGAACAGCAGATTCTGCGTGGTCTGCGCGACGCTGGTGTCGAGTTTGAGGGCGATGCCGCCCGCGCCGTATTGCACGTGGGAGGCGGCATCGCAACTGCCGATGCCGAGAATCCTGTGGCAGGTGATGATGCCGAGATCGACCAGCGGCAACGGCGCCACCGTTGGTTCGGCGACTGAGGAAAACGCCGCGACGGGATCGATCTTGCCGAGCTTGAGATCAGCGAGAGAGGTCGTGGTGGTGGCGGTCAGGCTTTTGCTGCCGCTGTCGTCGGTCGGGCAGCGGTAATCGGTGACATAGCTTTTCGCCCCGCCGGCATCCAGCGCGATGTCGATTTGCGGTGAGGGCAGCAGCTTCGGATCGAGCTGTTGGCAGCCGGCGCCCAACAGGCAGAACACTGAATTGATTGTGTCCACCAGATTCAGGCTCAACAGCGCATTGAGCGTCGGCGTCAGCGTACCGACCAGGCCCAGCACCGCATTGGTCAGACCCGTCACCCCCGAGAGCACCGGCAGATTCACCGACAACAGCGTGCGCACCTGCGCAGTGCGCACATAAATCCGGTCCGGTCCCAACGGATCGGCCTTGGCCCGCGCCGGATCACCAATCGCCGAGAACTGCGGCGGTTCGATCACCTTTACCCGTACGGTGACACCGGCCAGCCCCAGCACATTGACCGGCAAGGTCGCCGCCACCGCGCTTTTGCTGTTGGCCAGTTGCACTACGCCCTGCACCAATTGCAGCAATTGCAGATTGGCATCCAGCCCCGCCGCCGTGGTGCCGGTTTGCAGCTGCAGGATCTCGCCGAGTCTGACCGGCGCCGCATTGATGGCGGCGGCCTGCAACTGGCCCAGCGCGGTGACCACTTGCGCGGTCGCACCGTTGAGTTGCACCACTGTCGCGGCGGCCTGGATCAACTGCGTCACCGTCGCTTGGGTATTGAGCAACTGCGTGTAATTGCCAGCACCGACGTTGAGGTCGATGGCCAGTTGATCGAGGTATTTGAGCAGGTTGATATCGGTGTGCAGCAAGCCGTCCCAGCCCACCGCCGTGAGGTTGACGTTGCCGCCGAGCAACCCGGAAAACAGCGGATTGAGGATGTTCGATTGCGCCGTGTCGATGCTGGCGAGGGTGCTGCGAATATTCAGTTGGGCGACGGTCGGCTGCGGTTTGGCCGCGACTGCCGAAGCATTGAGTGTGGTATTGAGGCTGACCGGCGTGGCGCTGAACAACGCCTGCACACCGCCAGCAAAACTGCTGGTGACCGTACGACTGGCAGCGACCTTGACTGCGCTTGATTGCGTGGCATCGACAGTGAAACTGCGCAAACCGCTGGCAGCGGTGGCCAGTGTGCCGCAAGTGGTGACGAGCGTATTGGCGGCATCGACCACGTAACCATTGCGCAGCGCACTTTGCCCGGCATAACTGGCGGCGGT
>NZ_RCOD01000073.1:0-51966 GCF_004307505.1 Pseudomonas sp. Sample_11 | reverse complement strand
GGCGGCGGTATCGACGACCCGCTGCAATTTGCGCTGTTCCATGTACAAGCGACCGCTGTCGACCACCAGCAACATCATCACCAGCGCCAGACTCAGGGTGGCAGCCGCCATCAAGCCGATCGCCCCGCGTTGCCGGGCCGGGCCGTTGCCTTGCGATCCTGGCGACATGGCGCACTCCTTTGCCGGCGCAGTGCCGAGCGCTACCTCCGTTGGTGAAAATGAGTGTAGACGCGGCTGCCGACAATGCGCTGTTGGCATGGCAAACCACCGTAGGAGCTGCCGAAGGCTGCGATCCTTTGATCTTGCCTCTGAAAATCAAAAGATCGCAGCCTTCGGCAGCTCCTACAGGGGATTTGCGTCCGGGCGGGAAAAGGGCCGTTCATTCAACGCGGTGGATAGTTCGCCAGGATCCGCGCGACGGTCTCGCGAATGGCATTACTGCGGTCGGCCGGATTCGGGCGGTTGCTGAGCATTTGCTCATCGCTGCCGCGCCAGACCAGTTTGCCGTCCTTGCCGTCGAGCAGGTCGATCTGAATGGTCGCGACCTTGTAGGTGATGTTGCGCGTTTCGTTGTACATCGGCGCGCCCCAGTAGCCGTTCCACGGGCCGCCCCAACCGCCGCCGTAATTGGTTGTCACCTGCTGCTGCCGGTCCTCGACGATCAGGTAGGTCTGCACGCTCAGATCACCCTTGCCGCCGCCGGCAGCCGGGCGCAAACCGCGCTGATCGAGTTGATCGGCCACCGCCTGGCGGATGCGCTGTTCGGTCAGGTCGCTTTTGATGCGCGGATCATCGGGGCGATATTGCAGGGCCGGGTCTTTCCAGCTCCAGCTGCGATAAGCGGCAAAGTCGCGGCTGGCGTCGAAATCGTGATTGACCTGATTGGCGGCGCAGGCACTGAGCAGCGCGGCAACAGCGAGTAGAGCGAGACGGCGGAACATGATTTTTCTCCGGGTGAAGACATGAACCTGCTGACACGACGTCAGCTGGGAGGATACGCCGCCATGGCTTTTTCCACAGCCTCGCGGATCGCATCGGCGCGTTCGATCTGATTGCCCTGGGTGCCGGTCTCGGCGCTGGCGCTCCACACTGGCTGACCATTGCCGGCATCGAACAGATCGACCCGCACCACCACGACCTGCTCCTGATAAGTGCGCATGACCGGCACGCTGTTGTACATGCCGTAACCGCGACCATAACGATCATAGCCGCCGTATCCGCCGTAGTAGCCGTAATCATCGCGCACCTGACGCAAACGGGTTTCCAGACGCAGGTCGGCGCTGACCAGCAGGTCGGCCGGGCGGTTGTCGCGCATCGGCCGCAAGCCGCGTTGGTCGAGGGCGTTGCTGACCGCCTCGGCCACTTGCGCCGAGTCAGCCCACGCCGTGCCCGGCGGCAACTGCCCGTCGCGCCAGGCCCAATTGCGGTAGCGTCCGTAATCCCGCGGCGGCGCCGGGTAGGCGCTGCGGTCGAAGGTGGTGGCGGCTTGCGGCGGTGCCGGCGGCAACGGCCGTGACTGGGCCACGTAGGGGTTGCTGCCCTGGCAAGCGGCCAACCCCAGACTTATCAGCAATAACCCGCATCGAGCTTTCATGTCGCGCTCCGCTCAGATCGGCCGGCAGATCCAGTGCAAGTAACGCCCAAGCCCGGCGAAGCCTGGGTGACGACGGTGCGCGAGTTCCATTTCCAGCAAGTCCGCCAGTTCGGCGCGGGCCTGGAATTCCACCGGCATGTAATCGTGAAATACCCGTACGCCGCTCTGACTTTCGACCTGCCACATACCCGCGAGTTGCGTTGCCAATTCCCGAGGGTCGAGAGGCTGCTGCGGGGTCAGGCTCTGCTTCTCGCCGGCCATGACGTTCTTGCGCATTTTCTTGAAATGGCCCTTGAGCAGATTGCGATAAATCAGCGCATCACGGTTGTAGAACGCCAGCGACAGCCAGCCGCCGGGCTTGGTCAGTTGATGCAGCACCGGCAGGATCGCGTGGGGTTCGGCGAGCCATTCCAGTACGGCGTGGCAGATCACCAGATCGTAGGGCTCGGTGAGCTGACCGGGCAGTTCCTGCCACGGCGCCTGAATGAACGTAGCGGTGTGTCCGGCTTCGGCAAAACGCTGGCGCGCGCCTTCGAGCATCGGTTCGGCCGGCTCGGTGAAGGTGACGTCATGGCCGCGCTCGGCCAGCCACAGCGACATATGCCCCAGCCCCCCGCCGATATCCAGCACGCGTAGCGGCCGATCCGGCAAGGCCTCGATCAGATCGGCCTGCAATACCGCGAGGCGAATCGCGCCTTTGGCGCCGCCGTAGATTTTTTCGGCGAAGCGCGTGGCCAACTGGTCGAAATGACGGTCGCTCATCAGCTGAACCGCCGTTCGCTGTCGGCGAGCTTGGCGCGCACCACTTCATTCATGTCCAGACCCAGTTCGCTGCACAGAAGCAACAGATACAGGACGATATCGCCGACTTCCTGCCCGGCATGGGCGAGTTTGTCCGCCGGCAACTGGCGCGACTGGTCTTCTGTCAGCCACTGGAAGATTTCCACCAGCTCGGCCATTTCGACGCTGGCGGCCATGGCGAGGTTTTTCGGGCTGTGAAATTGCCGCCAGTCATTGCGGTCGCGAATGGCGTGCAGGCGTTCGGTCAGTTCAACAAGGTTCATCGGGCTCTCCTGAAGACGCATAGCTTCGGGGGGATGCGGGCTGAAGGCAAGCAGCGCAGATGATCTATTGGGGGAGCGAGCTTGCTCGCGAAGGCGTTGGCTCATCCAGACCGGATTTGCCTGACACGCCCCCTTCGCGAGCAGGCTCGCTCCCACACATGATCCGGGCAAACCTTCTATCATGCAGGGAACTCGGCCGCCCTCGGCGTGGCCCAAGGCTCAGCTCTTTCATCAGGGATGCACACATGCGTGTAGAAAGCTTTTTCGAATGGCTCGGCCAGGCACTCGGTTCGGTCATCCGCTTTATCGTCGATGGCCTCAGCGGCCTGTTCAATATGCTCAGCAATGCCGGCAGCAACTTTGTCGACGGCCTGGCGCAAACGCTGGGGATGGACACCTCGATCATCAGCATCATCGCCCTGATCGTTGGCCTGATGCTGCTGTGGTCGGCGATCCGGGCGTTCATGAACGCGTCGATCATTGCCGGGATCATCTGGTTGCTGCTGGGGTTGTGGTTGTTGAGCTGGATTATTCACTAGCGCTTCAAAAGCCCCTCACCCCAGCCCTCTCCCAGAGGGCGAGGGAGTTGACCGCGTTGCTTTGAAGTTCTCCACCGACCTGGAATATCGAGTCGAACTCACGCTTGAGAGCGACGAAGATCGGCCCCCTCTCCCTCTGGGAGAGGGCTGGGCGGGCGGCGTTCCGATGAGGGTGTTTCTGCCGCTACAATCCCCGCTCCCCCAAGGAGCCTGCATGTCCTCTCTGATTACCGACTGGCGCGACCGCCCGACTCACCGCAAGGTCTGGGCGCTCGCCGCGCCGATGATTCTTTCCAATATTTCCGTGCCGCTGGTGGCGCTGGTCGACAGCACTGTCATCGGTCATTTGCCGCATGCCCACCAACTCGGCGCGGTGGCGGTCGGCGCCAGTCTGTACACCTTTCTCGCCTGGGCGATGGGTTTTCTGCGCATGGGCACCACCGGTTTTGCCGCCCAGGCTGCCGGGCGCAGCGATGGCGCGGCGTTGCGGCAGATTCTCTTGCAGGGTCTGTTGCTGGCACTGGGCTTGGCCGTCGTGCTCGGCGGCCTCGGCGTGCCGCTCAGCGGCGTCGCGCTGCACTTCATGCAGCCGTCGGCGGAGCTGGAGCAACTGACCCGGGAGTTTTTCCACACGCGCTTGTTTGGCCTGCCCGCAGCGCTGGCGACGTATGCGCTGGTCGGCTGGTTCCTCGGCACGCAGAACGCGCGGGCGCCGCTGGCGATTCTGCTGAGCACCAACCTGATCAACATTGTGCTCAATCTGTGGTTTGTCATCGGCCTTGACTGGGGCGTGGTCGGCTCGGCGCGCGCTTCGGTAATCGCCGAATGGAGCGGCGCCCTGCTCGGCCTGTGGCTGACGCGCACGGCGTTGCGCGCCTATCCGGGGCAGATCATCTGGTCGGCGCTGAAAGTCTGGCAGAGTTGGCGGCCGCTGCTGGCAGTCAACCGTGACATTTTCATCCGCAGCCTCGCCCTGCAATCGGTGTTTTTCCTCATTACTGTGCAGGGCGCACGGCTCGGCGATGCGACCGTAGCGGCCAACGCGCTGCTGCTCAACGGCCTGCTGCTGACGGCCCATGCACTGGACGGACTGGCCCACGCAGTTGAAGCCTTGTGCGGCCATGCCATCGGCGCGCGGGATCGCCTGGCCTTGCGTCGATCGCTGGTGGTGGCCGGCGGCTGGTCGCTGATCGCCAGCCTCGGGTTCGCTGTGCTGTTTCTGCTGGCCGGGCACCTGTTCATCGAGATGCAGACCGACATTCAGAGCGTGCGCGAGACGGCGTTCATCTATCTGCCCTACCTCGCCGTGCTGCCGCTGATTGCGGTGTGGAGTTACCTGCTCGACGGCCTGTTCATCGGCGCTACCCGCGCGCGGGAAATGCGTAATGGCATGCTGCTGACGGTGTTGTTGCTCCTGCCATTCGCCTGGTTCTTGCAAGCGCTGGGCAATCACGGCCTGTGGATATCTTTTCTGCTGTTCATGGTCTTGCGCAGCGTGACCCTTGGCGCGCAAGCCTTGTGGCTCAAGCGCAGCGATGGCTGGTTCAGCGGCAAGGCTCACTGATCAGAAAAGTCAGTCCGCCGCGCCCCACTGCCGACGCAGAAAGTCGAGCCGTTCCGGCTGCGTCAATCCGGCCGGCGGCATAACCAGCACGGCGCGCGGATTGAGCAGGCGCAGCCACAGCCAGCCATCGAGCACAGCACGATCGCTGAAACCCAGCGCCAGACCTTGTTGCACATGCACAGCGATCGTCTGGTAATCAACGCTCAGAGACTGGCACCAGCGCCAGATGTGCTGCTCCAGCAGACAGGTTTGCAAGCGCTCGCGCTGGCGCCGGGTCAGGCTTTCTTCGATGCCCAAAGGTTCGACGAGCAGACCGGGATTGCGCAGCTGTTGCCAGCCCTGACTGCCGATGGCGCGGTCCGCCCAGGTGCCGCCAAACCAGCGCAACTGGCGGATTGGCCCGAGCCAGCGACTCAGTTGGGTGGCGTCGCAGGCGTCGAAGAAGTAGCTGGCGGTCTGACGGTTGTAATAGCTGAGCAAGGCCCGATGATTCAAACCGAACGAGACGGTAAGCATGCGCTGCAAGTGGCAGAGCAGTTGCTGCGCCGGTATTTCGCAGCTCAGCAACAGGCCGCGCCAGGTGTCCGGGTCGCGCAGGCACAGGGCGGTCAATGCCGGGCTCTCGCGCAAATCGACGAGAACCGGACCGTGCTCACTGACCGGCTGAAATTCGGTGCCGTCAAACAATCGGTGCCGCTGCACATCGGCAAAGCCCTGGCGCAAGGTCAGCAGGGCACGTGCCGCGTCCGGGGTATCGAGCAACAGCCATTGCGCCATGGGCTCTAGCGCCGCGCCGCTCATCGTGCGCTGCTCTGATCGAGCGCGGTGAGCAGCCGGCAACTGCATACGGACTCGGCGCAGTGGTTGAAGCTGCCACCGCCCGGCATCAGGCACAGCAACAGCAACGGCTCGCCAGACTGCAACAGTTGCTGCAACCCATCACTCACCAGCAGTTCCGGGAGCGATACCGGCTCATCGTCCTCGACCGCAGCCTCTGGCAACACCGAGGGCTGGAGCACGCCACTGACCACCGGCTGATCGGGATCGCCCTCAAGAAAACTCACCACCACTTCCACGCCATCGGCGAGTGCCGCCGAGGGCAGCTCGTTCAGGTCAGGCGCGAGGGGTAGCCAGCAATGGCTCGGCGCTGCGCCTTCGCCCTGGTAGAGCCAGTCGAATTGCACCGCGACCGGCCGCGCGCGATCCGGCTGCGGCTCATCGACGCTGACCACCCAGGCACGCTGCAAGCTGTGCATGCGCTGCTTGGACTGCGCAGCGGCGGGCACACAGACGGGTACCCGCGCGGCCGCGAACAGGCGATTGCAATAGGGCGATTCGAGAGATTGATCGGCACGGTGTTCGATGCGGGTCAGCAGCCATGGGCGGTTGCATTCGAGGAAAGGATGGCCGTCCAGCGGCAACCACTGACCACTGCGCAAGGCCGGCAGATCACTGTGGCCTTCGGCATCGGGGCCTCGCTGGCTGGCCTGCGAGTCTTCGTGCAGTTGCCATTGGCGGACGGCTGGAGCGACGCCACGCTGGTCATGCTCGCCCTGATAGTGCGCGACGTCTGCATGGGGCATCCGCGTCGGATCGTCGCCGAACACCAGGCAGTGCCTGTCGCGGTAATGTTCGAAGTAATAGTGAATGCGCGCCTCTGCGCACAGGCGCTGGAGCAGTTGCAGATCGGATTCGCGGTATTGCGTGCAGAAGGTGCGGGCCGGGTAGTCGCTGTGCAACTCGTAACGTCGCTGCAGGCCGACGATGCCATGTTCGCGCAGCACCTGTTCGATGATCTGCGGCACGCAGCGGCCACTGAAGATGCGCTGGCTCAAACGCAGGTCGAGGCAGTCGAGCCTGGGCCCGAGACGCACTCGGCACAAACGCAAGCCATGGCCGTGCTCGTGCTGGACAAGGCTGTGCAATTGCCCGTGCACACCCTGGTCGGGCGCGCCGAAACACAGGAACGCGGAACGGTGCAGCAGGCCGGCGAGATCCAGATGCGGATCGTCGATCACCACATCGATCTCGAAGGCGAAGGGTTCGCTGAGCGCTTCCCTTCCGGTAAAGGCGAGAACTTCGAAGGGGTCGGACAGGCCCGCTACATCGAGACGAAACGACGGCTCGTTGACTGGATCGAACATGGGCGGATCTCTACAGGAGGGGCGGCCGGGGATTCTCGCCGAGAGGCATGGCCGAGTAGAGAGGCGAAGTACAACTTAGGAAATGACCTACGCGAAAAGCAGACCAGATGAGTTTGCTGACCGTGATAGCACAGGTTTTCGGGAAAAAATCAGGAGATGTCCCACCGGGTTGTCCGAATTTTCCACAGCTTGCGGAAAAAAATCGGACAACCCGGACGGAACGCTATCGGGTCTCAGGAAGACAGATAGGAAGAGCGGGTCAGGCCCAGACGCAAGGCATCAAGGAACTGCGTGCGCTCGCTGGCACTGATGCGGGCACTGGCGCACTTGTCGCGGTAGTGAGTCATCAGTTCTTCCGGCGACAAGTGCACGTAACGCAGCATGTCTTCGATGGTGTCGTGGGTCTCGATACCGGCGTGGTACACGCTGCCATCGGCGTTCTGGTAGATGTTCACCGAGTCGGTGTCACCGAACAGGTTGTGCATGTCACCGAGGATTTCCTGATAGGCGCCGACCAGGAACACGCCCAGCAGGTAATCTTCGCCTTCATTCAACGCGTGCACCGGCAGGCTGGTTTCGATGCTCTGCTCGTCGACGTACTGGTTGATCTTGCCGTCGGAGTCGCAGGTCAGATCCTGCAGCACCGCGCGGCGCAGAGGCTCTTCGTCGAGGCGATGCAGCGGGATGATCGGCAACACCTGATCGATCGCCCAGGTGTCCGGCAGGCTCTGGAACACCGAGAAGTTGCAGATGTACTTGTCGGCCAGCTTGTCGTTGAGTTCGTCGAGCACCTGGCGGTGCGAACGCTGACGCGCCTTCAGCGAGTTGTGCAGGCGACGGCACACGGCGAAGTAGCATTGCTCGGCCAGGGCTTTTTCCGCCAGGGTCAGCTTGCCGTCGGCGTACTGCGCGGCGACGTCGCTCATGTAGTGGGTGGCGCGCCAGTAGGTTTCGGTGACCATTTCGATGTCGGTCGGGCCGAGCAGATCGACCAGCCACTGCACGGTTTCCGGCAGGCTTTCCTTGTTCTCGATCAGCGGGATTTCGTCGTTGTGTTTCTCGACGTCGGTGACCTGCACCACCAGCATTGCGTGGTGCGCCGTCAGCGAGCGGCCGCTTTCGGAGAAGATGTGCGGGTGCGGCAGGCTCTGCGCGTCGCAGAATTCCTTGAGCATGCCGACCACGACACCGGCGTAATCGTCCATGTCGTAGTTGATCGAACTGGCGTTGCGCGAGTGGGTGCCGTCGTAGTCGACACCGAGGCCACCGCCGACGTCGATGTGATCGACCGGCAGACCGAGGTTGCGCAATTCGCCGTAGTAACGGATCGCTTCCTTGAAACCGTGCTGATAGTCAGCGAGGTTGGCGATCTGCGACCCCATGTGGAAGTGCAGCAGGCGGATGCCCTGATCGAGGCCGGCGCCACGGAAGCGCTCGACCACCGACAGCAGTTGCGCCGCCGACAGACCGAATTTGGATTTCTCGCCACCGGTGTCCGCCCATTTCGACGAGGCCAGCGACGACAGCCGCACGCGCAGACCCACCTGCGGCTTGACCTTCAGCGAGGCGGCTTCTTCGATCACCAGGCCGACTTCGGATTCTTTCTCGATGACGATGAACACGTTATGGCCGAGCTTCTGGCCCATCAGCGCCAGACGGATGAACTCGCGGTCCTTGTAACCGTTGCAGACGATGGTGCCGCCCTTCGGCGCCAGCGCCAGCACCGCCAGCAGCTCAGGCTTGGAGCCGGCTTCCAGACCGATGGAGACGTTCTGGGTGGCGATGATGTTCTCGATCACCGCTTCCTGCTGGTTGACCTTGATCGGGTACAGCGCAGTGTATTTGCTCTGGTATTCCAGGCGCTCGATGTTCGAATCGAAAGCACCGGTCAACTGACGGACACGGTCTTGCAGGATGTCGGGGAACCGCACCAGCAGCGGCAAGGACAAACCGCTCTTGCGCAGTTGGTCGACTTGTTCGAACAGATCGATAGGCGAGCTGCTCGGGCCGTTCGGACGTACTTCGACGCGACCGGCTTCATTGATCGCGAAATACCCGGCCCCCCAATGGCGAATCCCGTAAACGCTGCGGCTGTCCGCAACTGTCCATTGGCTGCCATCGTCTTTACGTGTGCGTCGTACGGACATCGAAGTCCCCTATAAAGAAGTCAGAGTGCGTCGCCTGACGTTCAGGCCGGCGCAGTCTAAAGAATGAAAATGACGGTTCGTCAGTGCGGCGGTAGACCGCACTGACTGCGTGGAGTTTAGAAACCGGTCATGAACAGGCTCTGTGAAAACCATGGCGACGACGCCGGATCCGAGAACACTCGAAGCCGGATCAAGCCGCCGGAGGGTTTCACAGAGGCTGCTAGCCGCCGGATTTCTTCGCTTTGAAACCGTGCTTGATCAGCTCTGCCAAGAGTAGCTCGACGTGATCGCCCTGGATTTCGATGATGCCGTCCTTCAACGCCCCGCCGGTGCCACAACGTTTCTTCAACGTCGTCGCCAGCTCCTTGAGCGCGTCTTCGGCCAGGGGCACGCCGGTGATGGTGGTCACCGTCTTGCCGCCACGGCCCTTGCTTTCGCGACGCACGCGGGCAATGCCGTCACCGGCCGGGATCACGGTTTGTTTGCAGATACAGGCGTCCACCGGTTTGCTGCATTCCGGGCAATGACGACCTGCGTCGGTGGAAAATACCAGGCCGCCCAGGGCGGCGAAGGATGCGGCTTTCTTGGCCACCGGCAATCCTCTCGGGAGGACAAAGACTGATCGCAACCTTGGGCAAGGTCAGCGACCGCGAAGCCCCACTCAGGCAGGGGCAGCGCTACTGCATCGGAAAACTTTGAACGCTGGACTGAATCTGCAGGCCAACCTCAAGCTATCCGGTGCAGTTTGAAAAGGTCGCGCAGTGTAACGGCAAAAATCGCGATTGCTAAGTGCCAATCGGCGCCAATTCATGTGTTCTTTGCGACGTTGCTTTGCTGCGCCTTGAGATAGCGCTTCAGCGCGGCCAGAGAGTCCGGGCAATAAGGCTTTTCGCTGATTTCGCGCATGACCTGTTCGATGGGGATGAATCGCGCTTCGAGGACTTCTTCCGGCTGCAATTTCAGCGGCCCGTCCCACACGGCGGAAAACGCCGAACACCACAGGCGGTTGCCGGTGTCTTCGAAGTAGAAGTGATCGTGAGCGGTGAGTTCGACGCCGCTGACGCCCAGCTCTTCTGCAAGCTCGCGCGCCGCCGACTCGGCATAACTTTCGTCGGCCTGGACCATGCCGCCTGCGGCAACATCCCAGTAACCGGGGTAAATCGCCTTGCTCAACGTGCGCCGGTGCACGCACAGCTCACCGGCGGAATTGAACAGCATGATGTAGGTGCCACGGCCAATCAGCCCGCGCTCGCGCAAATCGGAGCGCACCAGCGCGCCGAGCAAGTTGTCATGCTCGTCGACCCAGGCGATCTGTTCGGCGTCCGAGGCGGCGCGGTGGGCCGCCTCTCTTGTGCTCTGGCTCACCTATCAGCCCTGATTGAGCAGTTGACGCAAGTCGATCACCGCAGCGTTGGCCCGGGAAATGTAGTTGGCCATGACCAGCGAGTGGTTGGCCAACACGCCGAAACCGCTGCCATTGAGAATCATCGGGCTCCACACCGGCTCTTGCGAAGCCTCCAGCTCACGGATGATCTGGCGCACGCTGACGGTGGCGTTCTTCTTCGCCAGCACATCGGCGAAGTCGACCTCGATGGCGCGCAGCAGATGCGACAGCGCCCAGGCCTGACCGCGTGCTTCGTAGAACACGTTGTCGATCTGCATCCACGGGGTTTCCACGACTTCTTCGTCAACCTGCGGCACTTCGCCGACTGCCGGAACTTCGGTCTTCAGCGCAGTATTGAGCTTGACCCGGCCGACACTGGCCGACAGGCGTTGCGACAGCGAACCAAGACGGGTACCGACATCGCCCAGCCAGTTGTTGAGGTTGTCGGCGCGGGCGTAGAACAGCGCGTTTTTCTGATTCGGATCCGACAAGCGCGACTGATAGCGGCTCAGGGAGTTGATGCCTTCCTGGTATTCCGACTCGCTGGACGGCAGCACCCAGCTCTTGTTGTCGAAGTTGAAGCGCGGTTCGGCCTTGGCCAGATCGGCGTCTTCGGCGGACTGCGATTGCGAACGTGCGAAGTCTTTGCGCAGGGCACGAGTCAGGTCACGCACCTGCACCAGCACGCCGTATTCCCAGCTCGGCGTGTTGTCCATCCACAGGCCCGGCGGGAAACGATCGTTGGAAATGTAACCGCCCGGCTTGTTGAGCAAGGTGCCGGCAACGGTCTTCAGGGTCTCGACCGTGGTGTAGCCGACCACCATTTGCTTGCCTTCTTTCTCGGCAGCGACCTGGGCGTTCTGCGCCACCGGAAACAGCTCCGGTTCCTGGCTCCAGTACCAGCCCAGCGCGATGGTGACCAGCAAATACAGACCGACCACTGTGGCCAGCGCCCGGCTGAACAGCAGCCCGCCGACATAGCTGCGGGTGGCCGACTTGGGCTCGGCAGCACGTTCAGGCGCGCTGCCCGCGCGGTTTTTCCAGTCCAGCATGGCGATATCCTTTCAATCACTTGGGTTCAACGGTTCGACCACAACCATACAACAACGTGCCAAGGCCGGGCACCCGTCGCTAACGATAAGCCGCAAATGGTGCGGCCCGATGACGCTTCGCGACACACTAAGGGATTCCCTGATACGGCAACGCCAGCAACGCAGTGAACTCTGATCCGGGTTCGGCCCGAGCAGCGATGTACAAATTCCCGACTGTTCTGCCCTGCCCTTCAAGTCAAGCGTCCGGATTTCGGGCATCTGACTGACCTGCAAGTGCATGAAAGAACCACCCGGTCAGAAACTGAATCGTGTCGTCCAGCAGATTATTGACGTACGACACTCGTCTAAGGGAAAAGAGGTGCTAGCATAGAGCCACCAGTCGATCTCAGCATGCACCCTAACTAGTAGTCAGGATATGACCGAGCCAGAAGACCCCAGCCGTGAGCGTCTCAAGCACCACTTTGCCCAGCGGGTAATTCATCAGGCACGTCAGATTCTTGAGATATGGCAGCGCCTGCAACGCAGTGAGTGGTCCACCGTCGACCTCGCCGAACTGAGCGAGGCGAATCTGCGTCTGCTGCGTTTTGCCGAGCGTTTCGAACAGCCTGAACACACTCAGTTGGCGCATCACATCAGCCAGTCGCTGCAAGCGGTGGATGCCAATCGTGGACGCCTCAGCAGCGGCCTGATCACCGATCTCAATCGTTTGATGCAGCGCCTGTCGCGCACCGGCCTGCGCCATGGTGATCAGCTCGACCAGACGTTCCTGCCGCCGCTGCGCAAGCCGATCTACGTAATGTTGCAGGATCACGACCGCGCCGAACGCCTGGCCAAGCAGCTCGAATTCTTTGGCCTAAGCGCGCAGGCACTGGACAGTGTCGCGGCGTTTCGCTCGTCGATGGTTGAGCGCTTGCCCGCGGCGATTGTCATGGACGTGGATTTCAGTGGCCCCGGCATCGGCCTGAAACTCGCCGCCGAAGCTCAGGTCGGCCTCGAAGAACCGCTGCCGCTGCTGTTCTTCAGCCTGCACGAAACCGACACCCCGACCCGCCTCGCCGCCGTGCGCGCCGGTGGCCAGGAATTCCTCACCGGCACGCTCGAAGCCTCGAGCCTGCTGGAAAAAATCGAAGTGCTGACCTGCGTCGCTCAGTACGAGCCCTATAAAGTGCTGATCATCGACGACTCGCGCGCCCAGGCCTTGCACACCGAGCGCCTGCTCAACAGCGCCGGGATTGTCACACGCACCCTGATCGAACCGATTCAGGCAATGGCCGAACTGGCGGATTTCCAGCCGGACCTGATCATCCTCGACATGTACATGCCGGCCTGCACCGGCACCGAGCTGGCCAAAGTCATCCGTCACAACGACCGCTACGTCAGCGTGCCGATCATTTACCTGTCGGCCGAGGATGATCTGGACAAGCAGCTCGACGCCATGAGCGAGGGCGGCGATGACTTCCTGACCAAACCGATCAAACCGCGGCACCTGATCACCACCGTGCGCAACCGCGCCGCGCGGGCACGCAACCTGAAAGCGCGGATGGTTCGCGACAGCCTCACCGGCCTGTACAACCACACGCACATCCTGCAATTGCTCGAAGACTGCTCGTTCCGCGCCCGCCGCGAGAACAAGCCGCTGAGCTTTGCCATGCTCGATATCGATCACTTCAAACGGGTCAACGACAGCCACGGCCACCCGATGGGCGACCGTGTGATCAAGAGCCTGGCGCTGTTTCTCAAGCAGCGGTTGCGCAAGACCGACTTCATCGGTCGTTACGGCGGCGAAGAGTTCGCCATTGTCATGCCCGACACCGATATCGATGCGGCGCACAAAGTCCTCGACGAGATTCGTCAGCGCTTCGCCGAGATTCATTACCCGGCGCAGCCGCAGGATCTGTGGTGCACGTTCAGCGCCGGCGTGGTGGAAATGTGCGATGACTCCGACAGCCTGATGATGGCCAGCCAGGCCGACGAGGCGCTGTACCGCGCCAAAGGTGCCGGACGCAATCGGGTGCAGACCGCGCGGCAGTCAAAGCAAAGTGCCACTTTTTCATCGGAATCCACTGATTCGGTCATAACCTTGTAATGGATCCGCAATAAATTCAGGCGCTTACCATTCCTGCCGTTGGTAGCCGTCATGCGCCTGAAGTTGCTCACCAATCTCAACACTCTGCTGTTGGTCGCCGTCTGCGTGGCCCTTGGCGCCACGCTGTGGTGGTCGCAAAAAGCCCTCGAACGTCCGTATCTGTTGATGGAGCGTTACCTCGGGCTGTCGCAACAATTTCAGAATGAAGTGGCGCGCAACATCGAGGATTACCTCGCCAGCGGTGACGCGCTGCGCCTGAGCAGCGCCGCCCAGGCCATCGACAGCGTGCACAAGCAACTGGGTGAGCTGCCCCCGGCGCTGGCCGACAGCGTGCAGCCAAGCCTGTCGAGCCTTGATGAATTCAGCAAAACCGACCTGCTCGCCGCCGGCAAACTGGCTGGCGATCCGCAGGCGCTGCTGTTGCAGGCCGAACGCGAACTCAGCGCCAGCCTCGACCAGCTCAACACCTACGCCAATGGCAACGCCGCCTACCTCGCGCCACTGCTCGCAGCATCGCAGCATCTGGGCAAACTGTCGCTGGCGCGGGACAAACTGGTCAGCAGCGGGCGCAGTGAACTGGCTGCCGATGTCGAGCGCGAAGTGAGCAACATGCGCGCCCAGGCCGAGGCCATCGATGCCCTGCCCTTGCTCGGCGTGGTCGCCAGCAACGAATCGAGCAGTGACGATTTCGCCGCGTTGATGGGCATCGAAACCACTGATAAAGCCGCCGCTGAAGATGCCGGTGTCGGCCTCAAACGCGAACTCAATAGCTTGCTCGGCCGCTATCCGGCGGAACTGGCGCGCACCCGCGAGCAGATCCAGAAACGCGCCGAGCTCAGCGCCGCGACCCACGAAAAAATCGCCAGCGTGCAACACGCCATCGCCGGCCTCGAACCGGTGGTGCGCGCGCAACATGGGCAGATCCAAGGCGAAGTGCGCCTGATGCAAGGCGTGATGATCGGCCTGATTCTGCTGATCGCCCTGCTCATCGATACCTTGCAGCGGCGCCTGGCCCGCACCCTGACCAACCTCGCCCCGGCATTGTCGACTTGGGCCGAGGGCGATTTCAGTCGCGACATCCAACTGGGCAAGACCAATCGCGAATTGCACGACATCGAAGCGTCGCTCAATCGCTTGCGCGCCTATCTGGTGGATCTGGTCGGCACCATTCGCGGCAACGCCGAGCAAGTCGCAGGCAGCAGCCGCACCCTCGCCGAACTGAGCAATGACTTGCACAGCGGCGCCGAGCATCAGGCAGGTGACACTGCGCTGATTCGCGACTCGCTGGGTGAACTCGAGGCGACCATTCAGCAGGTGGCCGGCGATGCCCGTCAGGCTGCCGACGCCAGTCGTCATGCCGGTCTCGCCGTCGAGCATGGGCAGGCTGTAATCGGCCAGAGCCTCACCGGGCTGCATGCTTTGGTCGGTGAAGTTCAAGGCAATGCGCAGATGATCGAACATCTGGCCGAAGAGTCGGCAACCATTGGCGGCGTGCTGACGGTGATTCGTTCGATTGCGGATCAGACCAATCTGCTCGCCCTGAATGCCGCGATCGAGGCGGCCCGCGCCGGGGAGATGGGCCGTGGTTTCGCCGTGGTCGCCGAGGAAGTGCGCTCGCTGGCACAACGCACCGCCGGGGCCACGGCAGAAATCCAGACGCTGATCGCCGGCCTGCAGACCGCCGCGCGGCAATCGGTCGAAGGCATGCGCGCGCAGGTCGAACACGCCGAAGCCACGGCCAGTCAGGCGCAAGCGGCGGACGGTGCATTGGACAAAATCGTCGGCGCGATCCAGACCATCGCCGACACCGCCGTGCGCATCGCCGATGTCACGGCGCAGCAAAGTGGTGCGGTCAGCGAGATCCGCGATCACAGCGAGCGCATTCATCAATTGGGTGGGGATAACCTGCTGCGCATCGGCCAGGGCCGCGAACAGGGCGAGAATCTGCTGGTTCTCGGCGGCCAATTGCATACAGCCGTTCAGGCCTTCCGCGTCTGACATACCACCTTCGCGAGCAGGCTCGCTCCCACTTTGGAATGCATGCCCCTGTGGGAGCGAGCCTGCTCGCGAAGAGGCCCTTGCCAACATCGCGAATGACCGGATCAGCTCACCCGGTCACAAATTTCGCGCAAACATCGCCCATCGTGCCGCCTATTGCATGGAACTGGACAGTCACAAAGGCTTTGCGGCATAGTCGCCGGGTTCTGACGACTGCTCATTGATAACAAGGACAACGCAGATGGCAACGCTACTGGTGCTGCACGGCCCCAACCTGAACCTGCTCGGCACCCGGGAACCGGGGACCTACGGGTCGACGACCCTGGCGCAGATCAATCAGGATCTGGAGCGGCGCGCCCGCGAAGCCGGCCATCATCTGCTGCACCTGCAAAGCAACGCCGAGTACGAATTGATCGATCGCATCCACGCTGCGCGCGGTGAAGGCGTGGACTTCATTCTGATCAATCCGGCGGCTTTTACGCACACAAGTGTCGCATTACGTGACGCGCTGCTGGGAGTGAGCATCCCATTCATCGAAGTGCATTTGTCCAACGTGCACAAGCGCGAACCTTTCCGCCATCACTCCTACTTCTCCGATGTAGCGGTAGGAGTGATCTGCGGCCTTGGCGCCAGCGGTTACCGACTGGCCCTGGAGGCCGCACTAGAGCAGCTTGAACACCAAGCTATACGCCCCTGACCGACCCTTGGGAGTTGATGATTCATGGATATCCGTAAAGTTAAGAAACTGATCGAATTGCTGGAAGAGTCCGGCATCGACGAGCTCGAGATCAAGGAAGGCGAAGAGTCCGTACGCATCAGCCGCCACAGCAAGACCCCGGCGCAGCAGTACTACGCGCCAGCCCCGATGCAGGCTCCGGCTGCTGCCCCTGCTGCCGCGCCAGTCGCTGCCGCTGCTCCGGCTGCCGCTGCTGCACCCGCGCTGAACGGCACCGTTGCCCGTTCGCCGATGGTCGGCACCTTCTACCGTAAATCTTCGCCAACCTCGCCAGCCTTCGTTGAAGTCGGCCAGACCGTGAAGAAAGGCGACACCCTGTGCATCGTCGAAGCCATGAAGATGATGAACCACATCGAAGCTGAAACCAGCGGTGTGATCGAATCCATCCTCGTCGAAGACGGCCAGCCGGTTGAGTACGACCAACCGCTGTTCACCATCGTTTGAACCGCGGAGAGCCTTTGATGACTGCGAAGTTGGAAAAAGTTCTGATCGCTAACCGCGGTGAGATCGCCCTGCGGATTCTGCGTGCCTGCAAAGAGATGGGCATCAAGACCGTCGCCGTTTACTCCAAGGCCGACAAAGAGCTGATGCACCTGGGTCTGGCAGACGAATCCGTCTGCATCGGCCCGGCGTCCGCCGCTCAGTCTTACCTGCACATTCCGGCCATCATCGCTGCCGCTGAAGTGACCGGCGCTACCGCCATTCACCCAGGCTACGGTTTCCTCGCGGAAAACGCCGATTTTGCCGAGCAGGTCGAGAACTCCGGCTTCGCCTTCATCGGCCCGAAAGCCGACACCATTCGCCTGATGGGCGACAAGGTATCGGCCAAGCACGCGATGATCGAAGCAGGCGTACCGACCGTTCCAGGTTCTGACGGCCCGCTGCCGGAAGACGAAGAAACGGCGCTGCGCATCGGTCGTGAAGTCGGCTACCCGGTGATCATCAAGGCCGCCGGTGGCGGTGGTGGTCGCGGCATGCGTGTGGTGCACAAGGAAGAAGACCTGATCGCCTCGGCGAAACTGACCCGCTCCGAAGCAGGCGCGGCGTTCGGCAACCCGATGGTCTATCTGGAAAAATTCCTCACCAACCCGCGCCACGTCGAAGTGCAGGTACTGTCCGACGGCCAGGGCCACGCCATCCACCTGGGCGACCGCGACTGCTCGCTGCAGCGTCGGCACCAGAAGGTTCTCGAAGAAGCGCCAGCACCGGGCATCGACGAGAAGGCGCGCCAGGAAGTATTGGCTCGCTGCGTCAAGGCATGCATCGACATCGGCTACCGTGGCGCCGGTACTTTCGAGTTCCTCTACGAGAACGGCCGTTTCTACTTCATCGAAATGAACACCCGTGTTCAGGTGGAGCACCCGGTTTCGGAGATGGTCACCGGTATCGACATCGTCAAGGAGATGCTCAGCATCGCCGCTGGCAACAAGCTGTCGTTCACTCAGGATGACGTGGTCATCCGCGGTCACTCGCTGGAGTGCCGGATCAACGCTGAAGATCCGAAGACCTTCATGCCGAGCCCGGGCACGGTCAAGCATTTCCACGCTCCAGGCGGCAACGGCGTTCGCGTCGATTCGCACCTGTACAGCGGTTATGCCGTGCCACCGAACTACGACTCGCTGATCGGCAAGCTGATCACTTACGGCGCAACCCGCGACGAAGCCATGGCACGCATGCGCAATGCCCTGGACGAAATCGTGGTCGACGGGATCAAGACCAACATCCCGCTGCACCGTGACCTGGTTCGTGACGAAGGCTTCTGCAAGGGCGGTGTGAACATTCACTACCTCGAGCACAAGCTGGCCAAACAGTCGTAAGGCTGAAGCCGCATGAAAAACCCGATCCCTGCGGATCGGGTTTTTTTATGCCTGCAACAAACCCATCAGACCATTACCGTGGAGAACGCCTGCTGCTCGACCATTGCGGCAGATGCCCGCAGGCCGGCATCATCGACCACCGCTCCTGCGGCGTTTTCATGTAACGGCCTGCGGGTGAACCGCCTCGTAAAGTTTCGGGCACGTATCGAGAGGCCGTCCGTGGCATAGCCCGATCTGGCGATAAGCGGGTTGTACAGCCTGCCAATCTGACCAGAGGAATGCTTGAACACTCTCGAGACTCCATTGTTCAGATTCAGCACCACGCCATAGCTGTTGCCCAGGCACGACGAGTACGACCAGTAATCCCAGGTCGGCTGCAGGCCCTGTTCGCGCAAAACGCGCCTGACCGGACCGCCGATGTCAGCGCCCGCCGAAAGCCAGTCGCCGCCCACCAGCGTGGCGCGAATGTTCTGCGGTGCGCCCCCCAGACGCTCCAGCACCTGCGTGACACTTCGCTCGATTAACGGGCGAATATTGTGATCAAAATGAATGACCGCCCCCACCCTCGTCGTCGGGTTATACAGCGAGGCGATGACGCAACTCTGCGCATTCAACGAAAACAGATAGTTATCTGGCGATCCGGGACGAAAATGCGCCACCACCGCTTCGCCCTGCAGCGCGCCGCGGTTCAGCACGGGCTCGACACCTCCAGGAAAAGCATCATTCAAATCGCTCACGCGCCCAAGGTTGCGCACGTTGCCACCTGTGAGTCCGACCCTGGCGTGTGTCCACTTGCCCCCCGGAGCAAGCCGAATCGGTTGCTGATAGATGGCGGTCGGGCGACGGGCATCGACCAGGCTCAGCCCACCAAAATGCGGATTTTCCCTGACCAGGAAATACTTGCCCTTGTTGCGAATGTAATAGGCCGGTTGCGGCTGCGCAGCGCTGGGCGGACTGCGCCATGTGCCGAAAAACACGCCTTCTTCGGTCACCCTTTGCAAACGCTCGGGCGCCTTGCTGACGGCCTGCCTGGCATGGAAGCGTACTTCCCGGATCGCCGGCAGTGCTTCCCTGCGCAGCGGAGCCACGGTGTTCAGACGCTCTGACAACAACGAGGCCGGCCGCATGGTGTGCTTCAGACTTCTGGCCGCACCGCCCAGCCACTTGATCGCACTGCCGGCGCCGACCATAGCGAACAACGCGCCCCACGACGCCTCCAGCCAGTGGCCGAGCGCGCCATCGACGTCACCCTCCAGATGCGCAGCGACCGCCTGACCGGCGCTGACGGCGATGAACACGACATCGAGCAGCAAGGCAAACGGAGGGAACACCATGCAAAACGGTGCAGCTGCAAACATCAGCCCCTTGACCACTTGGCGTTCGATCATTTGCGCGCGGCTGGTGGTGATGTCCTGCACATCCGTGACCGCGCGCTCGATGTACGCGTTGAACTCGCTGCGTGCGTCAATCAGGCGCTGCGCTTCGTACAGCGTATCGACGCGCTGTTTTTTTGCTGCAATCGCATACAGGGTGCGCGACACGATGCTGCGGGCGGCGACCGGCGTACGCGCCATCAAGTAGTCATGCAAAGCGCCTGCGATGTCGCCGAACAGCGACTGATACGCACGCACCACAATGCCGTCGGGCGCATCAGGCGTGTACAGCCACCAGGACGGCTCGGGGTTGAACGAGGTCAGGACATAAACCCCGAGCACGACGTGATGGCGCACGGTGAACCTGAACACGCCGTCACTTTCAACCATGCTGGCGCCCGGAAAATGCGTATCCGGCGCTGGCACCTGGCTCAACAGAGAGACCTGACGGACCAGCGCTGAATACACCGCGTCGCTCAATCGCGCCTGACTTCTCGCCACGCGCAAATCACGGTCCATCTTTGACAGCAGCACGTTGCGGTAGGCAAAGCGACGCGGTTCGTAGGCAGCATCACGCGGGTCGAGATATTTGCCACGGATCTCGCTGGCATATTTTTCACCCAGCCACGCCCGGCGCAGATACAGCGCCAGATCGGCGCTGCGCACCTGGCTCAGATCCTGGCCAACCGCCGATCGCACGCCTCTTTTCGGATGTTCGATGCCGGAGTTGTCATCGTAGCCGTGAATGGCCAGGTCGAGCAGCGTGGCCACCTGCTGCTTCCTGCGGTCAGCGACGCCAGGGTTGTAATCGATCAACACAGTGGCCGGATCGACCGGTTCCAGCACGTTCTTGCTGCGCATATAGGGCGTGATCGCTGCGGCAACCGTGCGCCTGGCGAAATCGACGAAAACCTCGAAACCGCCCAGCAGCTCGTTGAACACCTGCTGATGAACGATCAGTTCCTGATTGAGGCTGCTGATGCGCCGGCGAGCCTCGAGCCCGAGCGTCGTGTACCAGCGCAGCGAGTTGTCCTGCTCGACCCGCTGCAGGTTGTTTGCCAGGCCCATTTTTGCAGCGGCGTCGACGCATTCGGTGAACGGCAGGGGCGCTCGGCGAAGGTCACTCTGCATGCCCCAGAGAGCGGGGCTGGCCGCAGCGGCCAACAGATAATCCCGTGCAGGGTGATGTGCAGCCGGCGAAAGCTGCTGCAACAGATACTCACGACCGGATTCGCTCTGCGTCCAGCTCCATACTTCGCCGGTCAACGCCGCGATCGAAGGCAACCGGACCCACTCTTGACCGTCCGGCTTGTTGGGCGCGTACAGCACCAGGTTATTCACCGCTTGCTCAGTCTCTGCCTGGTAGAACACCAGAAGATCGGCGCATTGCATGCCGTTGGGCAGCGTCAGTGCGGCCACTTGCAACGGTTTCTTTATGGTTTGCCCAGACCACATCTGCTCCAGACGCTCATGGTCGGAGTCCGACAGATGAGCTGCGCAGCGCGCGACGAATGCGCTCTGCCTGAGCCGTAAGGCAAACCAGTCGACAAGTGCCTTTTGCACTTCTATACGCTGGTACTGCTCGGCGAGGGCTCGCAGGTAGTCCGCCGGATAATCCTGTTGCGCCAGCATGTCGGCAATGAATGTCGGCTTCAGTGACTGGTTGCGCAATGGCGCAGGACTGCTGATCTCCAGTACCGCTGCGAAGTCCTGTCCGATCGGCCCGCATGCCAGCAGGTCACTGAGGCTGCGATTGTGGGTCGGCTCACCGACCGCCGAGCGCCATCTGAGCCGCACGTCGATCCGGTCCGGTTCAACCGTCATGTCGAGCTTGAGCTGAATGTATTCGATGGCCTGCTGGCGGGCAAAGTCGCGCAACGAGCCGTAGCCCAGCAGCAGGTCATCAAGTGCTGCCTGGGCCAGTGAGGTCTGCTCCTGATAATCACGCAACAAGGCGCGATCCGGCTCCTTCAGCGCCTTCATCCATGACGGCAGTTGCGCGAATGAATGGGCCTCGAGAATCTTTTTTTCTGCACCGGTTGCCAGGGCGGTCAATCGGTACCGACGCGTGCTGCGGGCCTGAACCCGGTCGATTTTGCTGCGCAATTGATCCAGTGTCAGGCCAGCCAGTTGGTCACGGCGCAACAGCAACTCGATGTCCTTGATATAGCGCCGCAGCTTGCGTTTGATCAGGCGATCGAACAACGCCTCCCGCCCCTTTGTCGCCCAATGTTCTCGCAGGTATTTCTTGTACTGGTCGAGGAAGTGCAACGAAACGCTATCCACCGTCCGGATCACATGCTCATGACGGCTGGACGGCAAACCGGGATCGGCGCCCCCAGGCCAGCGAAATGGCGCGTCCTGGAGCGCCAGGAACATGACTGGCCGGCCGTCGATAAGCTTTTGCAGAATGGCGTCAAGCAGGGCAACCACAAAGCCCGGGGCGAAATGACCGTCCGGGTAATGCCTGCGCAGTTCAGTCAATGCGAAATGCTCCAGCGCCTCGAGCAACGTCATCTGGCTGCTCAAGCGCTTGTCGATCATCACCTGCCAGCGCGTGATGCGCAGGAGGATCTCCTGCACCGACCCCGTAGACGCAGCGGCTATCGGTGGTTTTTCTTCTACAGTCCCTTGTTGATCCGCCATGTCGTCCAGCCTTTTGTCGCGTAGAGATGAGCGCTCACTCTATTTGCCGACAAAAGTGCTCAGGCCATACATATGTATATCGCGGCCGCGAATGTGTAACAGCCAAGCGGTGTGTCCACTTTGCCGGCGACCTGGCGTAAACTGCGCGCTTTTGCAGCTTCGGGCTGCCCCACAGATTTTCAAAGGTGCCCGCCATGCCTTGGCTGCAAGTCCGTCTCGCCATCACCCCGGAACAAGCCGAAACCTACGAGGACGCATTCCTCGAAGTCGGCGCCGTGTCGGTGACTTTCATGGACGCCGAAGACCAGCCGATCTTCGAACCGGAACTCAACACCACGCCACTGTGGTCGCACACTCACTTGCTGGCCCTGTTTGAAGGCGGCACGCAACCGGAACCGGTCCTCGCCCACCTGGAGCTGCTGACCGGCAGCCCGTTGCCCGAGCACCACAGCGAAGTCATCGAAGACCAGGACTGGGAACGCAGCTGGATGGACGGTTTCGAGCCGATGCGTTTCGGCCAGCGTCTGTGGATCGTGCCGAGCTGGCACGCCGCGCCCGAGCCTGACGCGGTCAACCTGCTGCTGGACCCGGGCCTGGCGTTCGGCACCGGCACCCACCCGACCACCGCGCTGTGCCTGGAATGGCTCGACGGCCAGGATCTGAAAGACTGCCACGTGCTCGACTTCGGCTGTGGCTCGGGGATTCTGGCGATTGCCGCCCTGCTGCTCGGCGCCAAACAAGCTGTGGGCACCGACATCGACGTGCAAGCGCTGGAAGCCTCGCGCGACAACGCCGGGCGCAACAACATTGCCGATGAGCTGTTCCCGCTGTACCTGCCCGAGGATCTGCCGCAGGTTCCGGCCGACGTACTGGTGGCCAATATTCTCGCCGGCCCGCTGGTGTCGCTGGCACCGCAGCTGTCCAGCCTGGTCAAGAGCGGTGGGCGCCTGGCGCTGTCGGGCATTCTCGCCGAGCAGGGCGAAGAAGTAGCGGCAGCTTATGCGCAGGACTTCGAGCTCGACCCGATCGCCAATCGCGATGGCTGGGTGCGCATCACCGGGCGTCGGCGCTAAAATGACCGCTTGCCTGAACCGGATCGCCGCATGACCGACAGTTTCGTCACCCAATGCCCGCATTGCCAGACCAGTTTCCGCGTCAACCATGCTCAGTTGAGCGTGGCGCGCGGCGTGGTTCGTTGCGGCTCCTGCCTGCAAGTGTTCAATGCCGCCAAGCAGCTGCTCGAGCAACATTCTGGCAAGGACACGGTGACGCCGCTCGCACCAGCGCTGCCTGAAACGCCCGCGCCTGTCAGCGATTCTGCGGTCGTCGAACAGATCCCCGCGCCGCGCGCCATCAGCCAGAAGCAATGGAGCGCGTCGGAACTGGATCTGGACAGCCTCGATCTGGACGAAGAACTCGCCCGCCTCGAACAGCGTGAAATCCAGCCGGTCGCAGAATTCGGCCGTACCCGCGAAGAATCCTTGAGCGCCCGGCGCGACAGCCCGGAACCGGACGAAGGCACATGGCCCGACAGCCTGTTCAGCGAGCCTGCCGATGAGCGCAGCGCCGCGCCGGATGTCGAACCGTATATCGAGGGCGTCGAAACCCTCGAACCCGAGCGCACCGAACCCTCGTTATCACTGGAACCGGTGGATCTGGATGACGAGCCGCCGATCCCGCAACTGCGCCTGCACGATCCGATCGACCCGGCCGCCCGCCGCGAGCGCTTCTCGGCCAGCGACGACAGCGATGACGACGATCTGCCGTTGATCACTTCGCCGCGCAAAAAACGCGAACGGGCCGAGCCCGGCGTGCGCGCCGAGGTCCTGCAGGATCTGACCGACGACCCGCTGCAACTGGACTGGCAGCAACGCCGTTCGCCCTGGGGCCGGCGCCTGCTCTGGCTGGTGCTGGTGCTGCTGGCCGCCGGCGGTCTTGCCGCTCAGTACATCTCCTATCATTTCGAGGAACTGGCGCGGCAGGATCAATACCGACCATGGTTCCAGCAGATCTGCCCGCAGATCGGCTGCACCGTGCCGTCGAAAGTCGATATCGGCAAAATCAAGAGCAGCAACCTGGTGGTGCGCAGCCATCCCGAGTTCAGCGGGGCGCTGGTGGTCGATGCAATCATTTACAACCGGGCGACGTTTTCCCAGCCGTTCCCCTTGCTCGAACTGCGTTTTGCCGACCTCAATGGTCATCTGATCGCCAGTCGTCGCTTCAAACCCGGCGAGTATCTGAGCGGCGATCTCGAAGGCCTCGCGGAAATGCCGCCGCAGACGCCGATCCATATCGCCCTGGATATTCTCGATCCGGGGCCGAAAGCGGTGAATTACAGCCTGAACTTCCACTCACCGGAATGAACCGCTTCAGCGTTTCCCGATTGACGGCATTTTTCTGACTGATCGCGGCCGACCAAACCGTTGGCGATAACAGAATAACTGTTCAGATTTTGTTCAATTCAGCCTTTAACCAGTCATCGAGAGCGGGTATCATGCCCACCCTTTTTCGAACTCTCATGATCCGGCCCCACTTCAGGGAAGTCCTATGTCGGCGGTACGCATCGGCCCATATACATTGCAGAACGGTTTGATTCTCGCCCCAATGGCGGGCGTCACCGACCAGCCCTTTCGTCAGCTGTGCAAGCGTCTGGGCGCAGGGCTTGTAGTCTCGGAAATGGTCACCAGCGACATGAGCCTGTGGAATACCCGCAAGTCGCGCATGC
Organism: Pseudomonas sp. Sample_11; assembly: GCF_004307505.1. NCBI lineage: Bacteria > Pseudomonadati > Pseudomonadota > Gammaproteobacteria > Pseudomonadales > Pseudomonadaceae > Pseudomonas > Pseudomonas sp. Sample_11. The sequence continues at coordinate 27,097 of NZ_RCOD01000073.1, read as the reverse complement.
GCATGATCCACGAAGGCGATCCCGAGCCGCGCTCGGTGCAGATCGCAGGTGGCGACGCGCAGATGCTGGCCGATGCGGCACGGGCCAACGTCGAACTGGGCGCACAGATTATCGATATCAACATGGGTTGCCCGGCCAAAAAGGTCTGCAACAAGGCCGCCGGCTCCGCGTTGCTGAAAGACGAAGCACTGGTGACCGAGATCCTGCAGGCCGTAGTGGCCGCGGTTGATGTGCCGGTCACCCTGAAGATCCGCACCGGCTGGGATCGCGAAAACAAGAATGGCCTGAACGTGGCGAAGATCGCCGAACAGGCCGGGATCACAGCGCTGGCCGTACATGGCCGTACGCGCGCCGATCTGTACACAGGGGAAGCCGAGTACGACACGATTGCCGCGATCAAGCAGGCGGTGTCGATCCCGGTGTTTGCCAATGGCGATATCGATTCGCCGGAAAAGGCCCGATACGTGCTTGATGCGACCGGTGCCGATGGCCTGCTGATAGGCCGTGCCGCTCAAGGGCGGCCATGGATTTTTCGCGAGATCGATCACTTCCTGCGCACCGGCGAGAAATTGCCCGCGCCGGAACTGAGCGAAGTGGAACGCATCCTGCTGGAGCATCTGGCTGCCCTTCACGCCTTCTATGGCGACGTGATGGGCGTGCGCATTGCCCGCAAGCATGTGGGCTGGTATCTCGCAACCTTGCCGGGCGCCAGGGAGTTTCGCGCCCGTTTCAATCGTTTGGATGGTACGGAAACACAATGCGCCGACGTTCGGGAGTTCTTCGCCGAGCGTTACAAGAGCCTGACAGGGGACGAAGAAGGGGTGGCCGCATGACGATGATGACCGAGACTTTAGTGAGTGGAACAACACCCGTGAGCGACAACGTGAATTTGAAACAGCACCTCAACACGCCGAGCGAAGAAGGCCAGACCCTTCGCGGGAGTGTCGAGAAGGCGCTGCACAATTATTTCGCCCACCTTGAGGGCGCGTCCGTCACGGATGTGTACAACCTGGTGCTGTCCGAAGTCGAGGCGCCCCTGCTCGAAAGCGTGATGAACTACGTCAAGGGCAACCAGACCAAGGCCAGTGAGCTGCTGGGACTGAACCGCGGCACGCTGCGCAAGAAACTCAAGCAGTACGATCTGCTGTAAGCATTCAATCAAACCAGAAAGGCGCCCGCGTAAAAAACGGTCGCCTTTTTTGCTGACTTCCTTTGCTTTTGATGGAAATTGAGATGACCGACCAGACTACCCGCCTGCCGATCCGCCGCGCCTTGATCAGCGTTTCCGACAAGACCGGGATCCTCGAATTCGCCAAGGAGCTCGAAGCTCTGGGCGTCGAGATCCTCTCCACCGGCGGAACGTTCAAGCTGCTGCGTGACAACGGCGTTGCCGCAGTGGAAGTCGCGGATTACACCGGTTTCGCCGAGATGATGGACGGTCGGGTGAAAACCCTGCACCCGAAAATCCACGGCGGCATCCTCGGTCGTCGCGGTACTGACGATGCGATCATGAACGAGCACGGCATCAAGCCGATCGATCTGGTAGCGGTCAACCTGTACCCGTTCGAAGCGACCATCAACAAGCCAGGCTGCGACCTGCCGACCGCCATCGAGAACATCGACATCGGCGGGCCGACCATGGTCCGTTCGGCAGCGAAGAACCACAAAGACGTGGCCATCGTGGTGAATGCCAGCGATTACGCCAGCGTTCTGGAAAACCTCAAGGCCGGCGGCCTGACCTACGCTCAGCGTTTCGACCTGATGCTCAAGGCCTTCGAACACACCGCCGCCTACGACGGCATGATCGCCAACTACATGGGCACCGTGAACCAGGCCGCTGAAACCTTGAGCACTGAAGGTCGCAGCGAATTCCCGCGCACCTTCAACAGCCAGTTCATCAAGGCTCAGGAAATGCGCTACGGCGAGAACCCGCACCAGAGCGCGGCGTTCTACGTGGAAGCCAAGCCGGCCGAAGTCGGCATCGCCACCGCGACCCAGCTGCAAGGCAAAGAACTGTCGTACAACAACGTCGCCGACACCGACGCTGCGCTGGAATGCGTGAAGAGCTTCGTCAAGCCAGCGTGCGTGATCGTCAAGCACGCCAACCCGTGCGGCGTGGCGGTCAGCCCGGACGCTGAAGGCGGCATCCGTCAGGCTTACGAACTGGCCTACGCCACCGACACCGAGTCGGCGTTCGGCGGCATCATCGCCTTCAACCGTGAACTGGATGCCGAGACCGCCAAAGCGATCGTCGAGCGCCAGTTCGTTGAAGTGATCATCGCCCCATCGGTCAGCGAAGAAGCCCGCGCCATCGTGGCCGCGAAAGCCAACGTACGCCTGCTGGCCTGCGGCGAGTGGTCGGCTGACCGCGCCGCTGCCTGGGATTACAAGCGCGTCAACGGTGGCCTGCTGGTGCAGAGCCGCGATATCGGCATGATCAGCGCCGACGACCTGAAAGTGGTGACCAAACGCGCGCCGACCGAACAGGAAATCCACGACCTGATCTTCGCCTGGAAAGTCGCCAAGTACGTCAAATCCAACGCCATCGTCTACGCCAAGAATCGCCAGACCATCGGTGTCGGCGCCGGCCAGATGAGCCGCGTCAACTCGGCCCGCATCGCCGCGATCAAGGCTGAGCACGCCGGTTTGCAGGTCGCCGGTTCGGTCATGGCGTCCGACGCATTCTTCCCGTTCCGCGACGGCCTCGACAACGCGGCCAAGGTCGGCATCACTGCGGTGATCCAGCCGGGCGGTTCGATGCGTGACAACGAAGTGATTGCTGCTGCTGATGAAGCCGGCATCGCAATGGTATTCACCGGCATGCGCCACTTCCGTCACTGATTATTTTGCTTGATCGTACCCACGCTCTGCGTGGGCACGCAGCCCGGGACGCTCCGCGTCCCTCGGACGCGGAGCGTCCGTAGAGGCATTCCCACGCGGAGCGTGGGAACGATCAGCCCCCACAGAATTAGCGTCATCCGAGGTTTTTGAAATGAATGTTTTGATCATTGGCAGCGGTGGCCGTGAACACGCTCTGGCCTGGAAAGTGGCTCAGGATCCGCGTGTGCAGAAGGTTTTCGTTGCACCGGGCAACGCTGGCACCGCTATTGAAGCCAAGTGTGAGAACGTCGCCATCGACGTGCTGGCGCTGGAGCAACTGGCTGACTTCGCCGAGAAAAACGTTTCCCTGACCATCGTCGGCCCGGAAGTGCCGCTGGTGGCTGGCGTGGTCGATCTGTTCCGCTCCCGTGGCCTGGACTGCTTCGGTCCGACCGCCGGTGCTGCGCAACTGGAAGGCTCGAAAGCCTTCACCAAGGATTTCCTCGCGCGCCACAAGATCCCGACCGCCGATTACCAGAACTTCACCGAGATCGAGCCGGCCCTGGCTTATCTGCGTGAGAAAGGCGCGCCGATCGTGATCAAGGCCGATGGCCTGGCTGCCGGCAAAGGCGTGATCGTCGCCATGACCCTGGCCGAAGCCGAAGACGCCGTGCGTGACATGCTCGCCGGCAACTCGTTTGGCGACGCCGGTTCACGTGTGGTGATCGAAGAATTCCTCGACGGCGAAGAAGCTTCGTTCATCGTCATGGTCGACGGCAAGAACGTGCTGCCGATGGCCACCAGCCAAGACCACAAACGCGTCGGCGACGGCGACAGCGGCCCGAACACCGGTGGCATGGGTGCCTACTCCCCTGCCCCGGTGGTCACCGCCGAGGTGCATCAGCGCGTGATGGACCAGGTGATCTGGCCGACCGTACGCGGCATGGCCGACGAAGGTAACGTCTACACTGGTTTCCTCTATGCCGGTCTGATGATCGACAAGGCCGGCAATCCGAAGGTTATCGAGTTCAACTGCCGCTTCGGCGATCCGGAAACCCAACCGGTGATGCTGCGTCTGCAATCGAGCCTGGTGCTGCTGGTTGAAGCCGCATTGGCGCAAGCGCTGGACAAGATCGAAGCACAGTGGGATCCGCGTCCGAGCGTTGGCATCGTGCTGGCCGCTGGCGGCTACCCGGGCGACTACGCCAAAGGCGCAGCGATCAACGGTCTGGACGCGGCGGCAGGTCTGGAAGGCAAAGTCTTCCACGCCGGCACCGCACTGAAAGACGGTCAGGTCGTTACTGCCGGTGGTCGTGTACTGTGTGCCACTGCCATGGGCGCCACCGTCGGTGAAGCTCAGCAGCAGGCCTACAAACTTGCCGCTGCCATCGACTGGGAAGGCTGCTTCTACCGCAAGGACATCGGCTACCGCGCCATTGCCCGTGAACGCGGCGAAACCCAGGAGTAAGCGATCCATCAGGCCCGGCGCGGGATGCCATTCCTCGCCGGGCTGTTCGGTCGTCGCGCATCGTTATATTCTGGCATCAACCTACGAAGGGATTTCGCCGTGCGCTGGCTCAGGATTGCCATAAGCTTCACCGTCACGCTGATGACCTTGCTCTGCACGCTCCCGGCCCAGGCCGCGCAAGGCAGTGGCTGGTCGGTATTGCTTGACGATCAGGGCATCCTGCAACTGAGCGACATCCGCTCCGCTCGCTACACCAATCAATTCAGCCCCATCGAGCTTGACCGCCTGACCGCGGCCGAACCCGACGGCGCCCTGTGGCTGCGCTTCAAACTGGCGCCGGGCAAGCACGAACAAGTGCTGCGCATCTTTGCCCCCGACCTGTCCCAACTCAATCTCTACGTGCTCGACGGCGACCGGCTGATCGAGCAACGCAATACCGGCAACGAACGGCCCCAGGCCGAACATCCATTGCCGAGCAGCGATTTCATGCTGCCGCTGCCCCAGGCCGACAAACCGCTGGACGTCTACGTACGCATGGTTTCCGACCATCAGCTGCGCCCGCACATCACCCTGCAAGCGGCAATCGAAGGCGCCGCCGATCAGAAGCAGACGCTGATTTTCGGCCTGCTGTTCGGCTGCCTCGCCATGCTCCTGCTGCACAACCTGGTGCGCTACGCCTACTCGCGCTCGCGCAGCAGTCTGTGGCTGGCGATCTGTGAAGGCCTGCTGGGGCTGAGTCTGTTTCTGTTGCTCAACCTCGCCGGTCCGTGGCTGCCGAACTGGCAAGCCATTCAGACGCCGGGCGCTTATCTGGCACTGCTGCTGACGGCTCCAGCCGGTTTGATGTTCGCCCTGCGCTTCTTTGCGCCACTGGGCCAGCACGCGCTGAACAAACTGCTGTGGGGCGACATTCTGTTGATCGTCACGTGCAGCCTGTTGCTGCTGTTCGTCAACACCTTGCCGCTGAACATCATCACCTACGCCCTGGTCGCACTGGCCGGCCTGAGCATGTTGCTGGTGGGCTTCTATCACTGGCAAAAAGGCTATCGCCCGGCGCGTCTGTTCGTCGCCGCCATGGTCGTGTTCAACATCGGCACCCTGGTTATCCTGCCGGCGCTGCTCGGCCTGACACTGGTCACGCCGCAAGGCCTGATCATGACGCTGATGGTGTTCATCTGCATCAGCGGCCTGCTGATGAGCATTGCCTTGGGCGAGCGACAGCGCAGCATCACCGAAAGCCGTTTCAGCATCAGCCGCGACCTCGCGGCAAGCAACGCCGAAATCAACGCCAAAGCCGAATTCCTCGCCAAGATCAGCCACGAAATCCGCACACCGATGAACGGTGTACTGGGCATGACCGAGCTGCTGCTGGGCACGCCGCTGTCGGTCAAGCAACGCGATTACGTGCAGACCATCCACAGCGCCGGCAACGAACTGCTGACGCTGATCAACGAGATCCTCGACATCTCCAAGCTCGAATCCGGGCAGATCGAACTCGATGACGTGCAGTTCGACCTCAACGCGCTGATCGATGATTGTCTGAGCATCTACCGGGCCAAGGCCGAGCAACAGAACGTCGAGCTGATCAGTTTCATCCAGCCGCAAGTGCCACGGGTGATCAGCGGCGATCCGACGCGCCTGCGCCAGACCTTGCTGAGCCTGCTGGAAAACGCCCTGAAGAAAACCGAAGAAGGCGAAGTACTGATCGTCGTCGCCCTTGACGAGCGCAGCAGCAAACCGCGCCTGCGCATTGCCGTGCAGGACAGCGGCGTGCCAATGGAGCCGGAAGAGCGCGAGGCGCTGCTGCACGCCGAATTGCACAGCAAGCACTTCCTCTCGGCCAATCGCCTGGGCGGCAATCTCGGCCTGGTGATTGCGCGGCAACTGATTCGTCTGATGCAAGGCGAGTTCGGCATCAAGAGCGGCGCCACTCAGGGCAGCACTTTGTGGCTGACCTTGCCGCTGGACCCGGATCGCCTCGAACATCCGACGTCCGATCTGGACAGCCCACTGCAAGGCGCACGGGTGCTGGTAGTCGACGATAACGACACCTGTCGCAAAGTGCTGGTACAGCAATGCAGCGCCTGGGGCCTGAATGTCAGCGCCGTGCCGTCGGGCAAGGAAGCGCTGGCGCTGCTGCGCACCAAGGCGCACCTGCGCGATTACTTCGACGTGGTCCTGCTCGACCAGAACATGCCCGGCATGACCGGCATGCAACTGGCAGCGAAGATCAAGGAAGACCCGAGCTTGAACCACGACATTCTGCTGATCATGCTCACCGGCATCAGCAACGCGCCGAGCAAGATCATTGCGCGCAATTCGGGGATCAAACGGATTCTGGCCAAACCGGTGGCCGGTTATACGCTCAAGACCACGCTGGCGGACGAACTCAATCAGCGCAACAAGGGCCAAGTGGTGTTCCAGCCGCAAGTCGTTACGGCGGCCACTGCTGCGAAAGTGCCGAGCGACTTCCGCATCCTCGTCGCCGAAGACAACACCATCTCGACCAAAGTGATCCGTGGCATGCTCGGCAAGCTCAATCTGCAACCGGACACCGCGAGCAATGGCGAAGAAGCGCTGCAAGCGATGAAGGCCCAACGTTACGACCTGGTGCTGATGGACTGCGAAATGCCGATCCTCGATGGCTTCTCCGCGACGCAGCAACTGCGCGCCTGGGAAGTCAGCAATCAGCGCATCCGCACACCGATCGTCGCCCTCACCGCGCACATTCTCGCCGAACACAAAGAACGCGCCCGCCAGGCCGGCATGGACGGGCACATGTCCAAACCGGTGGAGCTGTCGCAACTGCGTGAACTGATCGAGCATTGGGTCGCCGAACGTGATCAGCAGAACCGGGCCACGACCCAGCCGTCGTAAACCGACAGATTGTCCGGTGCCTGATAGACTCCCCCCGACTCCATCGCCAGTGAGCTTGCATCATGCTCCATGTGTTGTTCAGCGTTTATCTGAAGATGCTGGTGCTCTACAGCCCGTTCTTCGTGTTGTCCTGCTTTATCAGCCTGACCCGTGGCTATTCGCGCAAGGAACAGCGGCGTCTGGCGTGGAAGGTCGCCCTCGCCACACTGATTTCCAGTGTTCTGCTGTATTTGTTCGGGCGGGTGATTTTCGATGTCTTCGGCATCACCGTGGACGCCTTTCGCATCGGTGCTGGCAGCGTGTTGTTCATTTCGGCGCTGGGCATGGCCCAGGGCAAACCGGCGGTGCAGGCCGACAATGTGCAGCAGGACGTGACCATCGTGCCGCTGACCATTCCGCTGACGGTCGGCCCCGGCACGATCGGCGCCTTGCTGGTGATGGGCGTCAGCCAGCCGCACTGGGACGACAAGCTCACCGCAATCATGAGTATTGCGCTCGCCAGTTTCACTGTCGGTGTGGTGCTGTACCTGTCCAATCGCATCGAGCGGATTCTCGGCGATCAGGGCTTGCAGATTGTCAGCCGCTTGATGGGATTGTTCGTTTGCGCGCTGGCAGCGCAAATCATCTTTACCGGTGTGAAGGGTTATCTGGTGCCTTGAGCATTGTCGCAGTGCAACCGCCACAACAAACGCCGCGTACGGTCACCGTTCGCGGCGTTTTGTTGTGCATGGCGGCCTCAGCGCAGCGCTGCGATCACCGCTGTCAGGCTGACCGTTGCCTCGACACCGCGCGCAGTGGCGAAGGCTTGCAGCCCTTGAGCCAGCGTCAAGGTATGTGGCCGCCCGGCGATGGGCAGCATCAGTAGCAGTGGGCGTTGTCCGTCGAAATTGCGCACGATCAGACTGTGTCCGGAGTCCGGATCGGTCAGCACCACATCGTCATCGACCCGCGACATCCACCAATGCCCGCACTCGTCCAGATCCAGATCCAGCAGGCAAGGTTCTGCCGTTTCAGCATCCGAAGCCTGTCGCCCATCGACCACGATGCAGTCCAGGCGCTGGAAGGACGCTTGCGACAGCCGATAACCCGAGGTCTGCGCACCGTAAGCCAGCAGCAGCCTGGCGACGCCTTCGGGCAGCAATGGCTCGATCTCTGTCATGTCATCACCCACCTCGAGCGCCAGGACTTCGGCGTCGCGCTGGGCATAACTGCCGGGCAGCCAGACGCCGTCGTTCGGGCCGGCGCTGAAAATCAACTGGTCGCCCGGGTCGAACAGCATCGGCTGCTTCGACCCGCGCGTACCGAGGAATGCCGACCACTGCCCGTCGCTGCGCCCGGCCAGATCGAACAACCGGTCAAGTGGCGGCAGGTAATACAGGTAGCGTCCGGTTGCACTTGCCACTTGTATGACAGGCGCGTGGGCATGCCCTTGCAACAATGCTCGCAGGCGCGCACGTAACTGTTCATCACTCTGACCCGGCACATGAGACCAGCGATTTTCCATGCCAACGATCATTGCCGGCTGGTTATCGAGCAATTGCAGATGCACCCCGTCGAGGGTCTGCGCGACCAGCCCTTCACCCTGGCGCCGCACCTGAGCAAAAATCCATGACGTCCAGACCTTTTCAGGCCTGCCGAGCGCCTGCGGTTTCAGCAAACGATGGTCCTCGGCAAACACTCCCCGCAGTGCTTCGATCGCCATCAGCGGCTGGCGATAAAGTTGTCCGGCGCTGACCTCAAGCAACCAGACAGCGCTTTGATCCGGGGTCAGACCGAGCAGCGCCAGCTCCTTGCCCTGACCGATATCAGCCACAGCGATTCTGCCATCGACACACCATGCCGCCAGGAACGCCTGACCTGCCACATCACGTAAACCGAAGATCGGCAACGGCAGCAACGGCGCTTTCGTGGCCAGCGGGGGCAATGCGCTCAACCAATCGGGATGTCGCTGCAGCCAACGCGGCCCGACACCGGCGAAGCGGAGAATCGACGGTTTATCGGCCTGATCGAGCCACGCCTCATCGCTTCTGTGGGCAAGGGAAGGTACCCCGTACTGAAACACAATCGCGTCGTCGATCGCTGCCGCTGCCGGCACGTCGACGATATCGATTTCGAACAGTCGGCCGTCGTCCTTGGTGGCGATGAAACGCTGATTGGTCTGAGTGACCTCCACCACATCGTGTTCGATCACCACATTCTGCCAATGACCGGCACGGGGTTCGATGCCGCGGCTGATCGTCCGCTCCTGCGGGCTATAGAACAGCACCGCGTTGTTTTCCGAGCTGGACGGCACCAGCATCAACAAGTCCTCGGGCCAGGACCGGTCCTGCCCGGCCTGAATGCACTTGCCCGTCGCCTTGTTCAGCCAGGCCCGGTCGCGCAGCTGCAACCCGGCATAGCCTTCCACGACAATGAGCGGAGCATAAGACCAGCCGCTGCTGCTGGCGGGCGTGTCTGGCGATTCGCGCCTGAACGGGGCATCGATTTGTCGAAGCGCTTCGCGCGGTTCGAACCGATAATCCTCTGCCGCGAAAGTGATCTTGCAAGCCGTCAGCTCCACATCCCGACCGGTGATCCGATACTCGATGGTGGTGGTGCCATGCAACGCTTCTGCCGTCAGCTTCTGCACAATCCGCAGCGCACCATCGGCTTGTTGTTGGCAGCCAATGATCGTCGATCCCATACGCGGATTTTTCAGACGGTAGCGATGCTGGACGGTGCCGGTCAGCACATCGACCCGCCACAGCGATGGATGATCGGGATGATAAAACCACGCATGGCCCGCGCTGACGCCTGCCAGAACCACGCCCTCGTTGACCTCCTGCGGCAGGTTACGTGCGAACAGCACCCGGTCCCGCGCAGTGTCGTAATAGCCGGTGGTCACCACTGGTTGGCCCGGCGAATTGAACGGCACTCTGAAGTTACGCAACGGCAAATACGCTGCGGTCAATTGCCCGCTGGTGACCTGAGCGCGCAGATAGCGCAGAACCGGCGCCGGGATGCCGCTGGCTGTCATGTCGGCGCTGCGCAGCTGATCCGCAGCTTCGTTTTCGTAGTCGAGAACAACACCGATCAGATGCAGGCTGAGGCCTGTCCAGTCGATCCGGAACAGCCCCTCGGCCAGCTCGATGACACCGTCGAAACGATTCAACATCACGCCATCGACCAGCATGTCAGGTGCGCTGTCGATGCTGTCCCGTGGCTTTTCCCGAAAGCTGACCTGTTCCACCCGGGCCCAGGACGCTTGCACCGTCCATGTCACCCGTTCCCAGCCCTGCGCTTGTTCGAAATTCACCGCCAGCAGGCCTGGCGCCAATCGAATCCGGTATTGCCCCTGCGGCGCGGTGATCCGGTAGGCAATCTTCTCGCGCCACTCTGGTGGCAGGTCCGGAACCACCAGTTGGCTGACCTCAGCGCTCAACTGCACCTTGATCGTCGTGGCCATGAAGACCGGATGCAGCTTGTAAAGGATGTGTGGCGCAAACGGCGTGCTGAACAGGTAAAACACCCGGTTACCGAGCGCGTCATATTCCAGCTGATGTGCCAGACGGTCATGCAACCGCGGATAGCGGGTCGTGGAAAAAGGCACGGCCCCGGCGCTGCCGAGCTGATATTCGTAGCCGTAGTAACAGACGGGTGAACAGGGCAGCACCAGCGCCTCGGGCAAGGTCCCCCAGACGCTGCCGACAGCAGGCCGTTGAAAGGCTCTGGGGATGTTGATCGCGGCATGTCGCCTGGCTGGATCATCGTCGTACTGCGGCAGCTCCAGCGCACTGCCTTTCCAGGGGTAAAACTTCTGCCCCTCGAACGCCACCCTTCTGCTGTGCAGATCCACCTCGGTTATCACGGCCAGAGCGGGGAACTGCAAGACCGCACCAGCGCGTTCGTAAGATTGCTGATAAGCGTCGTGAATCTGCGAGAGGTGCTCGCCGATGGCCGCAGCCTTGTCCATGATCTGCCCGAGATTGCTGGCAATGGCGGTCACCCCGATACCCACGCCCAGTAGCGGCACGGCCAGCGCTGCGGCGAACGCGCCCACCGTTCCGCCCGCTGCCAGGGCGACAAGATCCAGACCCAGCGCCGCCGTGTTGAACGCCAGGGACGTGGAGAACCGCGCTCGCTGCTCATGATTCTCTGCCTGCGTCAGGTTGTAGATGTCGAAGCCGATATTGGCCACGGAAAATGCCACACCAACGCCCGTGGCGGCGTGTCCTGCCAGGCGTGCGGCGAATGAGCCCTGCTGCAACGCCCGCTCGGCCGCTGCTGCCTGACGCACCAGTTGGACGATCTGCACAGCATCGCTGGCGACACCAAAGCCCAGCTGTGCATAACTGACGTACACCTGGATCTGCAGAGCAACGGTCAGCGCCGGCACGGTATCGCCAGCGCGGTAATCGCGCTGGCGCATTTCACTGATCAGCGTCTGGATCGCAAAGGCAAAACTCAGCCGGCTGCCACCGTCGTGGTCAGCCGTCTGCCCGGGCCTGGCCGCACCGCCCTGCACGAGTCGTTCGACGTATTGCCTGATTTTCTGAAAGCGCGAATCGCGGGTGATCACCGTCAGGGGGGGTTGCGCATTGCGCGGATCGATCAGGGTAATGCTGTGGCCGCCGTCGGCTTTGTTGCCGAGGGTATCGAGCAACGGCACGTAATCACCCGCCACCTTGTGCTCACGGCGCAAGCGCTCGGTCGCCTGCTCGAACTCGCTGGCCCAGTAGCGTGCATCCAGTTGCGCGAGACTGGCGCCCAGTCGAGCGTTTTCGCCCAGAGATCGGGTGCGGGCCAACGCTTGTTTGTGCCAGATCGACGCTCCCTGCGGATCGGCCAGTGCAACGTTGTGCAGAAAACTGTCCACGCGCAGATCCGATGACAGCCTGCGTTCGGCGATCGCCCAGGTGTCCAGTTCGATCACGTTGAATGGCGCATTGGCCGCTTCGCCCAGACCATAAAGCTTCGCCAGCGCGTTATCGTCTGCGCTCAGATAATGCTCTACGCCACGCTGCAACTGCGCACCATCGGCAAACCCATAGATAGCAAAGTTGGGGTCGTAGAAGCGATAGGCCGCGTGCTCACCGGTTCGCACTTTGGCCAGCAGCAGGGCGTGGTCGCCGGTATCGAGCAGCAGCACCGCAGGTGCCGCAGTGGCGTCCAACGCGGCGATGATGCTGTCCATGCGCTGCACGCCGCGAGCGCTGCCGACCTCGCCGGTGGGCAAGGCGCGCAGTTCGTCCAGCGCACTGCGCAACGCCCGCGAGCCAAGTTCGTCGGGACTCGCGCTGGCGCTGGCGACATGCCCGACCAACGCCCGCTCCGCCGGCTCGCCAGTTGCAACGGCGGCGCCCATCAGCAGCACCAGCGGATAACAGCGGCGCCCCGGTTCGCCTGCGTTGTGCTGCAACAGATCCTGCGGCAACTGCTTGACCGACACCGCGCCAGCCTTGAAAAAGACCTCACGCACCTGGCCGCTGCGCTGCAAGATCTGCGTGCGAAACTCCTGCCGGGCGCTGCGCTTGATCTGGCCGATACGCTCGCCCCACTGGCGCAGCGTCAGCGGCTCGGACATGGCTTGCACCTTGAGTTCGCGGGTCGTCGATGTGGCCGTCGGCAGGTCGCGTTCCAGCCCGTTCTCGAACGCCGCCGAGCGGCGCTGGCGCACGGCTTGTTCAATCGCATCGTAGCGCGCGAAAGTGCCGTCGCGGTCGGTGGCGATGGCCAGGTCGCGCACCTGTTGCCAGGTATCGGCGAACCCGCCATCGTCCACGCTCGTGGCACCGAAAATGCCGCCGAGCACGACTCGCATCGACGGGCTCAGTTGCTCCAGCGGCAACGTACCGTGGGCGATGCGGCTGAACAGTTCGTTGAGATGGCTGATGGAATCCGCACCACGGGAAGTCGGCACAGCGACAGGTCCTTGCGCGAGCACCTGTTGGCGGGTGTCGAAGTCGATGACCACGGCTTGATCGAAGGTAACCTCCCCGCTCAACTTGTCGCGCATCGCTCGAATGAACGGCTCGCCGAGATCATCCATCAAACGTTGCAGCACCGCGGTCAACAGCACCGATTTGCCTTCGACAACGGGCCAGCCGCGCTCGAAGGTCAGGCTTCGATCACTGAGCAGGTCGGACAAGCGTCCGGCATAACGGGATTTGAGCTTGCCCTCGGCCCACCGGGCGTGTTCCATCTCCAGCCAGTCTTTTTCCGTGCCCCTGACGATCCAGCCGGAAATGGTTTCCTCTTCGGTATTGACGTTGTAGCCCTCGCGCAAACGCTGTTGCGCCAACACCTGACGAGTGAAAAACGGATCGCAATTGGCTTCGATGTATTCATGCAATCCGGCGAGGGCCGCGCCCGGGCCGGTGAGCGCTACCGTACCCCCCGCGTCATTACGAATGCCGTCCTGGTAATAGCTGACAACCGCTTTGAGCAATTGGTAGGCATAAGCTTCATTCCAGTTGGTGAAGTTCGACCTGACCAACATCTCTTCGATGACTGCCGCCGCGACCGTGGTCAGGGTTTCACTGTCGGCCCACCCGGATCCCGAGTTGGCCATGCGTCTTTCAACTTCAGTAAGCACGTCGTAATTAAGCCGAATCACTTGCATGATCGACATCGTCATGCCGCTGCCCGGCTGGGCGATGAAATGTGCATTCATTTCTTCGCCGATTTGCAGCCCCATGCGAAAGCCGTTCTCGCCGGCCTCCACGGTTTGTGGCGGCACGAACAGTTCAAGCACGTCGGGTTTGCTGCGAGCATAATCCTCGAGAAGTTGTTTATGTTGTTCTGGGAGACTGTCGGTTCTGTCGGGGTAATGCTGCGGATCGCGTCCAGGCATCAACTGCGGGTTGTTGTTCAACAGAAGTTGCAGAACACCGATCTTTTGCGTCTGGCTGTAATCGCTGATATCGACACCGCCCAACTTATCGAGCAGTGGCGGCAGATAATCCATGTCGGTATAACGCCCGCCTTCACGAAGTTCTGCCTGCAAGCGCACCACATCGCTCGCTGCGGCAAAGTTACCGCGCATCGAAACTTCGCGGCGGTAAACGTCCGCCAGCAAGTCATCGGCAAAGGCGTGAGATACATCGCGTAATTGCAGATCCGCGCCAACCATCGCCAGATGGCTGTCGAGGCAGCGCTGACGAAAAGCCTGCAGCGTCGCGCGGTCCTTGCCATAAGCACGCACCATCAGGTCGATGCGCGCTTGATCGGCTCGCCCCTTCCACTTCGGCTGGCTGAGGTAGTCGAACATCTGCTGTTTCAACACCCGTGCGCGGTCTTCAATCATCGTCGCCAGTTGCCCGGCATGCTTGAGTGCAGCGCCACCGGACGCCATCGCATCAGCCCTGGCACTGTCGAGAATGACCCGGTTCATTTCGAAAGCCAGCAACGCATCGCTGTCGTACCAAAGGTTGAAGCGGTAACCCTCCGCCGCCATCACCTGGCGCCAGATATTCATGTAATCGCGCTGATTGACACCGACTTCGCTGCCGCCAACCCAAACGAAATGGATGACCTTCGGAACCGGCCGGATCAGCCCCGACAACATTTCCACGGTCGTCGAAAGCCGTGACAGATAACGTTGCAGCCCGCGCGCAATGTCATCGACAGCCACCGGGACAGGGGTTTTCTTGCGTTTGAGCAGCGCTGCAAGTTGCTCTTGAAACAGGCTCGCCAGGGTCAACAACGACACCGGATCGGTCGTTTGACTGGCTTGCTGGTAACAGTCGTTCAGCGCTTGGTACTGCGCCGAGGCAGAGAACTCCCGTAACGCCCTGGAGATCACCGAATACTCTTGCGCAGATACGAACGCTCGCCCGAACGAATAATCGTTTTTCAAAGCCATTACACACTCCTTGTTTATTAAATGGCTCATTGACCGCGCACACTTTCGCGCCGCTGCAGAGCGGTAGATTGATTTGAACGACACTCGACAAGTGCTGTGAACACAGCACCCTAGTGGGCGAATACGCGCCACACAAACAACAAGGAATACAAAGCTTGTCCCCGGCAATATCTGATAACACCGGAGCAGTACGCTGTAACGGCAGCGAAATAATTAGCGGAGCGGCGCGACCGTCGGGCATAAAAAATGGCCCTGCCCTGTGGGACATGACCATTGTTTATTGCTGGTGGAAAACAATTGAAACTTCAATCGGACTTACAACCGCTCAAACTTTCCCGTCGCAGAGAATTGCATGAGCGGAGGTTTTTTCAGGACAGCGGTTTTTCACCATACCAACGCGGCGTGTACACCCATTCACCGCCCCCGGCACGGGCGAAGGTGCAGGTGGTCGAAGAGCCGATCAACACCATGGTGCGCATGTCCACCTGTTCCGGTGTCAATGCACCCAGGGTCGTGGTGCGCAGCGTCTGCCCCGGCCGGCCGATGTCCCGACCAAGGACCACCGGTGTTTCAGGCAAGCGGTGCTGCGCAACAATCTCCAGCGCCCGGCCCAACTGCCACGGGCGCGCCCGGGAAATCGGGTTGTAGAACGCCAGGGCCAGATCCGCTTCGGCGGCCAGATCCAGACGTTTCTCGATGATCGCCCACGGCTTGAGGTTGTCCGACAGCGACATCACGCAGAAGTCGTGGCCCAGCGGCGCACCGGCCTGAGCCGCAGTGGCCAGCGAGGCGGAAACGCCCGGGAGGATTTCCAGATCAACGCTGTGCCACGCCGGATCGTCCGATTCGTGCAGGGCTTCGAGCACCGCAGCGGCCATGGCGAATACGCCCGGGTCGCCCGAGGAAACCACGATCACCGAGCGGCCTTCGGCGGCGAGCCTGAAGGCATGGCGGGCACGCTGCATTTCTTCGCGATTGTCGGTGCAGTGCTGCACCTGATCATCGCGGAACGGGCCGGCCATGCGCACGTAGGTTTCATAGCCAAGCACATCGGTGGCGCGGGCCAGTTCGGCTTTCACCGCGGGCACCATCAGTTCGGCGGCGCCGGGGCCAAGGCCAATGACCGCGAGGCGACCACGCGGGCGGCCGATCTGCGCGACGTCCAGCGGTTGCTCGGCAATCGCGATCGCCAGATGTTCTGCGCTGATCACCTTCGCCGCAGGCACTGCAACCCGGGCCAACGCCTGAAGATCGTTTTGCGCTGCGACGAAGCGCAGCGGCACGCCCAACTCGAGCGCAGCCTCGCGCAGATTCGATGCGGCCATTTCAGCGTCCGCTGCCACCAGACACGCCAGTGCTGGCACGGCGACGCTGGCCTGTTGCAACGCAGCGCGAATGGCGTTCGGCAGATCCGCCACGTCAGCGCTCACTGCCACCGCCACACTGCGCGGGTAAATCAGCAATTCATCGGCACTGGCCACCCGCTGCGCACTGCTCACATGAATCGACCGCTGCGCCTGCGGATCCTGCGGCAACTGCGCCTGATCCAGCCACGGCGCCGCGCCTTCGATGCGCACGCTGTGCCCGGCGAGCAGATCGGAAACGAAGCGTTTGCCCGATTCCAGATCAGCCAGTGCGTAGCCGCTTGGCGGATTGAGCAGGCAGGTGCCAAAGCGCAATTCGCCGCTGGTGGTGATCGCCGGCGCCACTTGCAGCGCCGCCGCAATCTCCCGGGCCATGACATTGACCCCGCCGAGGCCACCGAGCAACGGCACCACCGCGCTGCCGTCTTCGGCCACCGCCAGCACCGCCGGTTCGGCGCCTTTCTCCAGCAACAGCGGCGCCAGCGTGCGAATGACAATACCGGCCGCGCACAGGGCAATGATCGGTGTGTCCTGTTGATACAACGCGCGCAGGGTCGCGCCGAATTCCTCATAGCGGCTGTCGGCGCCTTCAACCCGTCCGGTAAGGCCATGGATTTGCGCCGCCGGATAGACCTGTTGAATGCGCCGCGCCGTGGCGAGGCTGCCCTGGCCGAGGATGACGATGGCGGGAGTCGCTTGGCTCATCAACCTTGCCACCGTTCGCCCGGGACGATGATCAGCGAGAAGTACGGCGAGGACATCGGCTCGACCTGATCCATCGGCACGATCTTCTGATTGGCCATGGTCGCGCGCTCGACATACAGCGCGCGCTCGGCGAGACCGAGTTCTTCCAGCACCTGACGCACCTTGGGAAAGTTGCGTCCCAGTTTCATGATCACCGCCGCATCGGCATCGGCCAGACGCCGCTTCAATTCTTCCTGGGGCAGCACGCCGGAAAGCACCGACAGGCTCTGATTGCGATACACCAGCGGCGCGCCGAGCACCGAAGCGCCGCCGAGCATCGAGCACACGCCGGGCACGACTTCGGCCTCATAACGGCTGGCGAGGCGGTCATGCAGGTACATGTAGGAGCCGTAGAAGAACGGGTCGCCTTCGCAGATCACCGCCACATCGCGGCCGGCATCCAGATGTTCGGCGACCGCCACAGCGGCTTCGTCGTAGAAATCGCTGATGACCTGTTCATAGGACAGCGGCGCCGGCAACGCCTCGGTGGTCACCGGATAGACCAGCGGCAGCAGATTCTGCGCCTCGACCAGATGCGCCTCGATGATGCCGAACGCATTGCCCTTCTTGCCCTTGGCCACGAAATACGCGACCACTGGCGATTCGCGCAGCAGGCGCAAGGCTTTGACAGTGATCAGTTCCGGGTCACCGGGGCCGACACCGAGGCCGATCAGACGTCCTTTGGCCTGCATCATTCGATCTCCGTGGCGAGGGCATTGACGGCGGCGGCGGCCATGGCGCTGCCGCCCAGCCGGCCTTGCATGATCACGAACGGCACGCCGCGACTGTCGGCGGCCAGTGCCGCTTTCGACTCGGCAGCACCGACGAAGCCGACCGGGAAGCCAAGGATCAGTGCCGGTTTTGGCGCGCCGGCGTCGAGCATTTCCAGCAAGTAGAACAGCGCGGTCGGTGCGTTGCCGATCACCACCACACTGCCTTCGAGGTGCGGGCGCCACAGTTCCAGCGCGGCGGCCGAGCGGGTGTTGCCCAGCTCACGGGCAAGCTCAGGCACGCTGTCGTCGCGCAAAGTGCAGATCACTTGGTTATTGGCCGGCAGACGCGCGCGGGTCACGCCTTCGGAGACCATCCGTGCGTCGCAGAGAATCGGCGCACCGGCCGCCAGAGCATCGCGCCCGGCCTTGCCCGCGCCCTCGGAAAATTGCAGACCGTCGACGGCCTCGACCATGCCGCAGGCGTGGATCACCCGCACCGCGAGTTTCTCCAGATCGGCGGGAATGCGCGCCAGATTGGCCTCGCGGCGAATGATCGCGAAGGAGTTGCGATAGATCTCCTGACCGTCGCGGATGTAATCAAGCATCAAGGGGGCTCCGGGAGCGGGCGTCGAGCAGGGTCGCGACCGCTTCAATAGTAAGGTTGCAGGCGTGCAGCGTGCCGAATCCGGGCTGTGCTGCATCGCGAAAATAGAGGTCGTAATGACCGGGGGCGACGGCCAGCAGCGTGGCTGGCGCGCAATGGGCGGCGGCGCAGGAGCGCGAGCAGCCCGACAGGTGCACGCTGAGCCCTGCGGGCAGCAAAGGTGCCAGTTGCCGGGCATCCTGTTTGGTGTCGGCAAGGCCTTTGCCGCAGCCATCGGCGCCGGTGCAGGCGATCAGCCTTGTCAGCGGTTCGGCGTCGGTCGTCAGCAGGCCCAACGCCCGCAACTGCTCAAGCACGTTGTCGGTATCCGTGGCTTTCACGTTCGGCAGCAGCAGGCTCTGCCACGGCGTGAAGCGCAGACTGCCATCGCCAGACTGTCGGGCCAGTTGCGCCGCGCCACGCAGCATCGCCGGATCGAGTCGGCCCAGTGGCGGCTCCGCGCCGACGTAGCAGCGACCTTGCGTGTTCTGCTGATGAGCGCCGATGTGCAGTGCGTCTGCCGACGTCGGGCGCTGCCAGTTGCTGATCGCTTTGAGCGATACGCGCTCGCGCAACGATTCCAGAAACGCGAGCCTGGGCAACTCGTCGAGCAGATGGCGCATCCGTGTTTGCTCTGGCCGGGCCAGGTCGAGGAACAGTTCCAGCACGGCGACCACCAGCGCGTGAGCGTTGTCCTGGGTCACAGCGCCGAGAGGCCGATCGATCGGGCAACCGGCCAGACCGAATGCCCAGAGGATATCGCCGTCACGCTCGAACGCCGACAGCCACAGATCATGCGGATGCTCAAGCATTGCCAGCGCTTCGCCGCCATCGAGCTGCACGGCGAACTTGGCGCTCAACTCATGGAAGCGCGGATGGCTTTGCAAGGTGTCGAGGATTTGCCCTGCGAGCGAGCGCGTGTCGATCAGCATCTGCCGATCGATGCCGGCGGCCGGGCTGAGCATCAGATTGCGCACATCGTCGCCGGCAGCGTTCTTTGGCCCGAGGCCAGCGGCCAGCAAGCGCTCGATCAGCGCTGCCGATTGCGCACCGATGCCGCGAATCTGCAGATTGCCGCGATTGGTCGCTTCGATCGCACCGCTCGCAAACGCTTCGGCGGCAGCGGCCACCGCATCGGCCTGATCCGCGCTGATCGAACCGCCATCAAGCTTGATCCGGCAGATACCGCCGTCCAGTGCCTGGACGATACGCAGCAACCCCGGGCAGGCCGAGGGGCGTAAGGCAGTGGACATCGGGCGTTCGTTCAAGGGGCTGACCAGTTGTGTGGCAGAAGCGCTTCGCGGGCGAAGGCGCGGTATTATGCCTGCTTTGCCCACCGGTATGAAAAGTCTGCCCTCTGTCTCGACCGGTGGGGCAGGCAGGCTTCAATTGTTGCCTCTGCCGCGCTCTCAGGTCAGGGCGATAATCTGCTTTTCGCGCCGCTCACCCAATAACGCAATAATCCTGGCTCTCGAGAAACAGTAATCATCGGCATCTATAAGAGCCTTGTAGCAATCAACAGCAAGGTTGCCCAATATCTGCTCAGCATTGAAGCGTCGCTCAAGCACATTGCCCGGAACAGGCTCTTTGACGGCAAACGAAATGACGACCATCGTAAGCGTCGATTCCGCAGATACGCTGCCAAGCATGAAGCGAATCGACTTGCCCTCTTGCAGAATATTTCGCTGAAGCAACTCAAGGGCCGCACCGTTGCTCTCCAGTTGCGAGGTCAGATTGGCAATTACCTGTTGGTTCAAAACTGCCGGCGCCCATCCTTGCAAGAGTTCTTGAGTCAACTCCAGCAGAGTAAAAGTATCGGGCGTAGTGACCGGCGCGCTAATAACCGGATCGTCGAAAAACAAAGCACCGGTGATTTTCAAAGCCGTTTTATTGGCGTCATTCCATGCATCGCATTCAACAGCATCGGGAACTTTATGCGAGGCGACCGTTTGTGAATAAAGCAGCGCATCGAGACTGTCATCAATGTCAGATGCCGACAGCTCTTTACTCACCAGCACTAATGCCCCTGCGCATACGAAAACCTTTGAAATCGCGAACATTTGCATCTCCCACAAAAAAACCAGAGGCTTGCGCCTCTGGCATTAATCACTTTCAGACCGATTGGCCAAACTCGTAGCTGAGCGCTTTCTCACGTTGCTCAGTCAGAGCCTTGACAATCAATGGTTCTACCATTGCATAGTCTTCCTCATCCATATACATCGTGGCGCCGGCGTTATAAATCTCCACAGCAGATGTTGCCCATTCTACAAACAGTACTTTGGTAGGTTGAGCCGAAGCCAGATATTGCACAGCAGCGATTGCCAGGGTGATACCACCTTCATCATCCTGCGAAGCCGCACTCATGCAAAAGTTGCCACCTTCGGCTTTCTTCGAGTTGTTCTCGAACAGCGTCAGGGCCTGTGGTTCATTTTTCAGTGCATCCATGGTCGCATCTGCCACAGAGGACAATACTTTAAGGGCTGCCTGGCCCTGCCCTACCGCAGCACCAACAGCGGTATGCAGAACAGACAGGACAACATTGTCCATGGTCAGCTTTTGCGAAGTAGCGGTATATCGATTATAAGGCTGGCTGAAAGCAAACCAGCCAGCCAGTTTCATCAATCGCATAAACTCGTTATAGCGCTGTTCTTTCTGGTTGGACGCCGGATATTTGAGCAAGGCAACCAGATCGGCATACATGTAGGTGTTTTTAACGATTCGCTTGCTGCGCTTGGACATGCTTGCATCAAAGCCTGCAATACCCGAGCCCATGATTGCAGCATTCAGTTCATCTTTATCAATCGGCAAGCTACTGCCAACACTTGCCGAACGAGAACGCAGCACTGGCTGCGCAGCGATAAAGTCATTGGTTTGTGCAATCAAACTAAACCGCTCAACAGCGGACATTACATCTTTATTCAGCTCAGTCATAAATGGATTCCTTTCATGGTTAAAACACCGACTTGGTGTGGAAAACAAACTAACCACAGCACCGGAGTTAATCAAATCGAAAATCCATGCATTTAATTTCAGACCGTCATACAAACCATCAAACAAAGCTGTACAACTAACATCAAGCGCCCCGAGCCAACTCAATTTCACGCGCGCGCATATCAAGCACTGCAGCAGCCAACTGAAGCCGATTTTCATTTATCGCGGCAGACCTGATCAAAAAGCGCCTGGAGCGGATATCAAGCTCCGAACCCGTATGTTGAATAGTCCAGAACAAATAGGTAGAGGACCACTTCGCATCAAGCAAGCGAACATTACTGACGACAATCTCCAACTCCCTATTGAAATTGTATTGAGCAGGAGAAAAACGAAAATCGCTCCACTCCCGAGCGCTGCCTCTAAATACGTCTATGGCGTCCGAATGTGTCTCAAGCATATGGAACGCTTCCTTCATTAGCCCGACTTTTTCCCGACTTAGTTGTTGCGACAAGGATCGCGCCCAGACGTCCAGCGCATTGCCGGTAAAGTTCTTGTCAACATGGATTACCGGAGCCTGCTCCAGGCTCCAGCCGACAGACCAAAGCACCCCAGAATAATATTCGAACCAAGCAGCTGGCTCACTGTTTCTGTTATGACGCAAATCGGCTCTGTATTCTGCCCAGCGCATACTGTCTTTGACGAATCGTTTGTCTTCCGGCGTCAACCCGGAAAAGAAGGACAACAGATTATTCCCCATCACTGTCGCACTGCCTTGGTTGGGCAGTGCCGAGATACTGTTCAAAACATTGCTCATTTCAATTATCCATTCGATTATTCAACTTACTAAAAAGTACCTTCCAGATAGTCACAAGTACTTTCAGCGGAACGCCGATTCAATACTTGCGAAGAACTCGAAAAATCACAAAAAACAATGTAAACATTCAATGTCGGCGCTCCTGAAAAAAGGACAGCAGCCAGTTATCGATTGTCGCGTTATCATGTCGCCCGCTTCGCTGGACGCAGGATCTGGAGTATGAAATGGGCGATTGGCTGACCGTTGTGGGTATTGGTGAAGACGGCTTCAAAGGCCTGGGCAAGAACGCCCGGCGTGCTCTGATGGGCGCTTCACGGATCGTCGGCGGCCAGCGTCAGCTGGATCTGCTGCCGCCGTGCATCGGCGGCGAGCGGCAATTGTGGCCGAGCCCGTTTTCCCTCGCGCCAGTGCTCGAGTCGCGTGGCGAGCCGGTCTGCGTGCTGGCCAGCGGTGATCCGATGTTTTACGGCGTCGGTGCCAGTCTGGCGCGTCATGTGCCGAGCGCCGAGATGGCGATCATCCCCGCCCCTTCGTCCTGCGCATTGGCCGCGGCGCGCCTGGGCTGGCCGTTGCAAGAGGTGACGGTTGTGTCGCTGGTGGCGCGTCCGCTGGCGGCGCTCAATGCGCATCTGTTCAGCGGCGTGCGTCTGTTGCTGCTGAGCAATGACGGCAGCAGCCCGGCCGCCGTTGCGCAATTGCTGTGCGAGCGTGGTTTCGGCCCAAGTCGCATGACTGTTCTGGAACATCTGGGCGGCGACGCCGAGCGGCGGATCGAACGCCGCGCCAGCGAATGGGACGACCTGGCGGTCGCCGACCTCAACGTTATCGCTGTCGAGTGTCTGGCCGAACCCGGTGTTACCGGCCTGTCGCGCCTCGCCGGTCTGCCCGATTCGGCGTTCCGTCACCACGGCCAGTTGACCAAGCGCGACGTGCGCGCCATCACTCTCGCCCGTCTGGCGCCGAAGCCCGGCGAACTGCTCTGGGATGTCGGCGCCGGCAGCGGCTCGATCGGCATCGAGTGGATGCGCGCGCACCCGAGCTGTCGTGCCATGGCGGTCGAGGCCGACGAAGGACGTCAGCAATTGATCGAACACAACCGCGATGCGCTGGGCGTACCCGGCCTGCAACTGATTCGTGGCAAGGCGCCGCAAGCGCTCAATGGCCTTGAACGTCCGGAAGCGATTTTCATCGGCGGCGGCGTCACCCGCGAGGGTGTTTTCGAAACCTGCTGGGACCGGCTCAAGCCCGGCGGCCGATTGGTGGCCAACGCCGTGACCCTGCAAAGCGAAGTCACCCTGATGCACTGGCGCGAACAATACGGCGGTGAGCTGACGCGCATCCATGTCGCCCAGGCGCAGCCGCTCGGCGAGTTCGACACTTGGCGTCAGGCGTTGCCGATCACCCTGCTGGAACTGGTCAAACCCCTCGATGCGTGACGAAACCGCCGAACAACCCGCGCCCCTGCGCAGCGGCCTCACCACCGGCAGCTGCGCCACCGCCACCAGCCTCGCCGCCGCGCGCCTGTTGCTCACCGGCATCGCTGCCGACGCGGTGCACATCACGCTGCCCAAGGGCAAACAGGTGCAGATGCGCCTGGAGTTCTGCCGCCTGAGCGCGGGCGGCGCCGAGGCCGGTACGATCAAGGATGCCGGCGATGACCCTGACGTCACTCACGGCGCCCTGCTCTATTCTCAGGTGCGACTGTGCGCCGAACCGGGAAATCGCTTCAACGCCGGTGTCGGCGTCGGCACGGTGACCCGACCGGGTCTGGTATTGGCCGTCGGCGAACCGGCGATCAATCCGGTGCCGCGCAAGATGATCAGCGATCACCTGGCCTTGCTCGCCGCCGAAACCGGCTACGGTGGCGGCTTCGAGGTCACGGTCAATGTCGAGGGCGGCGCAGAACTGGCGCTGAAAACCATGAATCCACGGCTGGGCATTCTTGGCGGCCTGTCGATCCTCGGTACCAGCGGCATCGTCCGACCGTTTTCCTGCGCCGCTTACATCGCCTCGATCCATCAGGGCATCGACGTAGCGAAAACCAACGGCTATCTGCACATCGCCGCGTGCACCGGCAACGCCAGCGAAGACACCATGCGCCGGGTCTACGACCTGCCGGAAATTGCCCTGATCGAGATGGGTGACTTTGTCGGCGCGGTGCTGAAGCATCTGCGCAAAGTACCTGTGGATAAACTCAGCCTGTGCGGCGGCTTCGGCAAGATCAGCAAACTCGCCGCCGGGCATATGGATCTGCATTCGCGGCATTCGAGCATCGATTTGCCGCAGCTGGCCGAATGGGCGGCGGCGATTGGCGCGGACCCGGCGTTGCAGCAAGGCATTCGCGAGGCCAATACCAGCCAACAAGCCTTGGCCATGGCGAGTGCGGCGGGCATTGCTTTGGGGGATGAGGTTTGTCGCCATGCGCTGAATTTCGCTCGCAGCGTAGTGCCGGCGCAGATCCAGGTCGAGGTGTTTGCCATTGATCGTCAGGGCGGGATTGTCGGGCATGCCGGAGGTTTTGTATGAAGCGGATCTTGTTGCTCGGCGGCGTGACTGAAGCGCTGGCGATTGCCCGCACGTTGGGGCCGCAACATATTTACAGCCTCGCCGGCGTTGGCCGGGTGCCGAGCGATTTGCGCTGCCAGGTTCGGGTCGGCGGCTATGGCGGCGCTGAGGGTCTGGCGCAGTTCATCGCCGATGAAGGTGTCGATCTGCTGCTCGACGCCACGCACCCGTACGCTGCACAAATCAGCGCCAACGCCGCCCGCGCGGCACAGCTTGCCGGCATTCCCTGCTGGGCCTTGCGCCGCCCCGCCTGGCAGCCGCAAGCAGGCGATGACTGGCGCGAGGTCAGTGACTGGGCCGAACTGATCACAGCGCTGCAACCGTTCCACCGCCCGCTGTTCACCCTCGGCCGTGAACCGCTGCAACACCTCGACGAAATCCCCGCCCACCAGTTCTGGACCCTGCGCGCCCTCGACGTCTATCCCGGCAACGCGCGCTGCGAAGTGATCGGCGCCCGTGGGCCGTTTCTGCTGGAAGACGAGCGAGCGCTGTTCGAGCGCCGACAGATCGATGTATTGATCAGCAAGAACAGCGGCAGCACCGCCACCGAGCCGAAGCTCGAAGTGGCGCGCGAGCGCGGCGTGCCGGTGCTGGTGTTGAAGCGCCCGGGGTTGCCGGGGGTTGATCAGGAGTTTGAATCAGTCGCTGAAGTCCTCGCTGCCCTTTCCCACTGAATCGGCACGGCCCTTTGTGGGAGCGAGCCTGCTTGCGAAGACGTCAGCACCAGTAGTCTTCCATTGTCTGACACAGCGCTTTCGCGAGCAGGCTCGCTCCCACAGGAACCGTGGATGTTGCTGATATCTGTGCACACTCACAAAATTTGTGGGAGCGGGCTTGCCCGCGAAGGCGTCAGGTCTGGCACTGCAAATTCAAGTAGCTACACTCCTTTAACAGCTCACTGCGACACCAAACCGCACGACGCTTTTTTACTTATCGGCCCTGATCAGGCTAAATGGGCCGCGCCTGATCGCCCACCCAACGGACCTGTCCCATGAACCGACGCCGGTTAGCATTTGCCTGGATCGCCTGCCTTGCAGTGCTGTTCAACATGCTCGCCATGCCGCTGAGCGGGGCGATGGCGCAGGCGGCCAGTTCACCGGCCGAGCAGATACTCTGGAGCAGTTTCTGCACCGGCAGCGGCATGAAGATGGTGGCGATCGACATCGGTGCCACGGATCAGAAGGCTCCGCAGAACGACAGCCATTCGAACATGCAGCACTGCTGGTGTTGCTCAGGTGGGGCGCCATTGCTGGCGCTGCCGGGGCATTCGCCGCAGCTGTATTTCGCGCAATTTGAAAGCAACCGCAGCGTTGCGCCCGTCTCCCTGCAAGCCCCGACGCCGCGCCAGCAATGGCCGAGTCTCAATCCCCGTGCTTCCCCTCTGGTCTGATTTGTTCGCGCCACAAATCCGCGTTTCAAATCGTTCTGGAGAACTGCCATGTTGAAGAAACTCTTCGTCCTCGCTGCGCTGTTGTTGCCGGCGTGCTTCGCTCATGCCCATGAATACAAGGCAGGTGCGCTGGAAATCGCCCACCCGTGGTCGCAGGAACTGCCGCCGAATGCGCCGACCGTCGCCGCCTACTTCATCATCCACAACACCGGCAAAAGCGCCGATCGCCTGCTCAGCGTCGACTCGCCCATCGCTGCACAAGCGCAGTTGCACGAGCACGTGATGCAGGGCGATCTGATGAAGATGCAGCAAGTGCCGAGCGTGGAAATCCCCGCCGGCGGCACCGTGACCTTCGCGCCGATGGCTTACCACGTGATGCTGCTCAACCCGAGCGATCGCAGCCTGCTCAGCGACGGCAAGCGTTTCCCGATGACCCTGCATTTCGAAAAGGCCGGTGACGTCAGCGTTGAAGTTGCCGTGCAGAAGAAAGCGCCGGAATCCGCTCAGGGCCACGTGCACGCTCAGTAACCGACCCGGCTGACTTCGCCCATGCGCTCGTTGCGCGTCAGGCCCGTCCCGCATCACCGTCAGACTCAAGCGCTGACGCGTGGCAGCTGGATCGCCCTGTTCGCCATGCTGATGATCTTCATCGGTCCACTGATTTCTCAGTCGATGCCGATGGATCAACACGCCTCGACGTCGATACCAATGAGCATGGACATGTCGATGGACATGCCCGGCATGGATCACAGCGGCCATGCAGCCCAGCCTGCGGCCGAGCATTGCCCGCCGCAATCTTCGCATCACGTGCTGTGGGAAAAATGCGGCTATTGCAGCCTGCTGTTCAATTGCCCGGCACTGACCGGCGGCGGCGATTTCGTCGCCTTCAACATCCCGCCACCCAACACCTTCACCCCACCCTCCC